>CALDTA010000303.1:0-2620 GCA_937924455.1 uncultured Deinococcales bacterium | reverse complement strand
TTTGGCAATTCATCATGAATCCGTTTTACGGGTATTTGCTGCTTTGGCTGAAAACAACAGGTCTGAATGGTTAACGCCTGAGTTGTGCGAGCGATTTAAAGTCCAGCCTGAAGAACTGTCAAATAATAAATATGTTCGCTTAGCAGATGCGCTTGTTGTGCAGTGGTTACAAAAATAAGTTCCAGCTTTTAATACCAATTCCGCTTAAATCCATTATAAAATAAAGTCTAAAGGTGTTTTCAAGTAGTAGTTCAGGTAAGTAGCGGACTAAACTAACGCACCTGATGCTTCCTTAATGTTTGCGCTTAACGCATTCTTTTGCTACATGTATCGGGCACGGGATAACTCCCAGTTTTAAAGCCCAAAGCATGTGTGAAAAATCTCTCAATTACAAAGAACCAAAGAGGTTTCCCTTCATATGTGAAGATTATTGTGACTTAAGCACACATTTATCTCATAGTTTATTGACATGACCACTACAAATATGGGATACTCCTCTTGAATTCATGACAAGACGAATGTCGTATTGAAAGGAGGTGTAATCCACTTGAAGCGGTGTTATGTCTTGGTAGAGTTCCTTTTTAAACTTAAGTAGAGAAAGCATAAAAGCTTTTGAGAGCAAAGCCTGTGAGGAAACAAGGAAACTCCAGACTTTGTCTGATTTTTTTTATGCCTGCACTGAAGTTTTTAAAGTTCTTTTAAAAAAATCTTGAAACTTCAAGGGGAATACATAACAATGAGGAAAATTCTTTTTTCAGTAATTATTTTGGCATTCTTTACAGTTTTTGGTAATGCCCAAAACGTAGATTGTCCATTTGGCTGTGTGCCAGATGCAAGTGCACAACCTGCAGCAGTTGCGTTGTGTCAGTCTGGTCCAAGCTTCTATCCTGATGTACCTGCTGGTCACTGGGCACAAAGTGCAGTAGGTCGTATCTCAGAACTAGGTATTATCATCGGCTTCCCTGATGGTCAGTACCGTGGTAATGAAGGTCTAACACGTTATCAAGCAGCATTAATGTTCCAGAGATTGATCGAATGTTACATCGGTAACATGGGATCAAGCGTATCTCGTGGCGAGATTGATGCTATCAACCGTGCAATCGCAGAACTTCGCGGTAGCGTTGGCATGGGCAGCGGCGGTACAGGCGCAACAGGTGCTGCTGGCGCAACAGGTGCTAGAGGAGCAACAGGTGCAACAGGCGCTGCTGGTGCGACAGGCGCAACAGGTGCTAGAGGCGCAACAGGCGCAACAGGTGCTCCAGGCCCACAAGGTCCTGCTGGTCCTGCTGGCGCTGACGGTGCAACAGGCGCAACAGGTGCTCCAGGTCCACAAGGTCCTGCTGGTCCTGCTGGCGCACAAGGTCCTGCTGGTCCTGCTGGTCCTGCTGGTTCATCTGCAAATGTTGCAGGTCTTGCAAATGACATCGCAGCAATCGGTAGTGCAGCTGGTTCAAACGCAGCACGTATCGCTAACTTAGAGAGTGCTCTATCTGACGCAATGGATATGATGTCAGGCATGTCAGCGGGCGGTGGCACAACCACTGTTGAGCGTGTTGAGACAATCCGTGAAATCGTTGAGCAACCAATCGTTACTAACGAAATTGTTGAGCGTATTGTAGAAGTACAAATGGCTGACGAAGGTGCTGCTGGTGCTGTACAAGATCTAAGCAACCAGTTAAATGCACTTCGTGTTAAAGCTGATACTGCACAAGCAACTGCACAGCGTGCGCTTGCTTTAGCTGCTGATCAGCCAGAAATGCCAATGGTTGATATGAGTGGTGTTGAGTCACGTCTTGCACAGCAAGCTCGCTCAATCGATGCACTTAATGACCTAGTTGCACTTCTAAATGCTGATGTTGTTTCACTTCAAGGTGTAGAAATGCCAATGTTCGATATGGCACCTGTAGAAGCAAATTCAGCTGCAATTGCACGTAACAGCAGTGATATCTCTAACATCCGTGAATTCGCAATTCTTCTTCGTCGTAACCAAGTTGGTCTTGAAGGTCGCATTAGTGATCTTGAAGCAAATGCGCTTAACCGTGCTGACTTCGACGCAAAAATTGCTGAAATTGAAAGCAAGCTACTTAACGTATCTGGCTCAATCACAACTGGCTTCGGCTGGACACGTATGAATGCTAAAGAGCGTGACTTTGATGTTGATCGTATCTTCGGTGCAGACTTCAAACGTGATCTTGGTAGCAGCATCTTCTCAACAGGTGCAGGCAGCACAACAGATGGGGACAACGACCTAGATAAGCATCAACATGCAGATTTCAAATCAGTTTCTGCTGGTGAATTCACAAGCGCACTATCTTTGAACTTTGGTTTCACTGAAGCTATCGAGGGCTGTGGTCCATCACAAGGTGAGTGGGGCGCTAACTGCTTCGGCGGCGTAGTGAACATGAACCTTTCACGTGCTTATGACATCTTCGATGGAGATGGTGATGAGTACGATATGGCTTACGTCTTTAACTTCGACGGTGCTAAGTTCCACTATAGCCCAATCGGTATGGCTCCTGTAACATTTGAGTTTGGTCCAAGCGTTGATCGTAAGTTCACATCATACGTTCTTGACACAGACAACAATGGTACAACAAATGGTTTTGCTATGGACGTCAGT
>CALDTA010000302.1:0-9871 GCA_937924455.1 uncultured Deinococcales bacterium | reverse complement strand
TCTAGTCGATTATCGTGTGTGTGTTAATTCCTCTTTACAACACTATGTTTGCTAGCAAATCTTTGTAAAATGCTAATTGTGAATAACTTGGGCAGTAACCAGAAAACACATGAACATCTTCGTGAATACCAAGACTATCTACTAGCATACCGTTTACGTGCACTAGTAGGTGGTGCTGCTAGACCAAAGATTGGCTATTTGTCGCTTAGTGAATATGCCCAAAAAAGAATTGAGCGCGAAGCAAGTGCTCGGCAAGTCTTGCAACAAGCCAACTATCACAAAATGATGCAAAGAGTAGATGCCTTAACAGATGAGCTTAATTTTGGCTTTTGGCATAACCCAAGCGAGACAGTCGATTTTCTAAAAATCACGATCAATCAAGGTGGTTGTTCAGCACTTGAATCTCCAGAAAATTTTGTTAGTGAGCTATTTACAAGCAAAGAAAGAGAAAGTTTAGAGCCAAAAGAACAACAGCAAATTGCTGAGTATTATTTAGGTTTACTTCGAGCTTCATCAGCTTACTTAGATCCAATTGTATTTACTCGCTTAAGAGATGAAGTAGAGTTGCTTGGAGAGAATCTACCTGTATTTGTTATATAAAGCCACACAGTGTGTACAGTTGTTATATTGAAACGCTAAGAGTACTAAGAGTATTTAGAGGATGCACCGCTCGTCTCTTGTATATAAGTTTTAGGAATCGTTACTGTTACAAGTACGTATGGAGTCGCAAACAACCGTACAACTAAATACTGTTGAAACGCTTAATAAGCCAAGCTTACTTTCTTTTGATGTAAAGGATTTACCTGCTTGGCAAAATCAGAGCTATCGACAAAAACAGCTTGCAACGTGGATATACGACCAAGGGCGTTATAACTTTGGAGATATGACCAATGTGCCAAAGGCGTGGCGTGGTGAGTTGTTAGAGAACTATGCAGTTCTGCCTTTTGTGTCAACTGAACGATATGCCTCAAAAGACGGTTCAACTCGCTATCTTTTTCACCTTGCAGACGGTAAAAAAACTGAAGCAGTATTCATGCCTTATAAAAATAGAAAGACGTTGTGCATTTCCTCAATGGTGGGTTGTCCTGCGGGATGTAGTTTTTGTGCAACAGGTGCGATGGGCTTTGGACGAAACCTCACAGATGCAGAAATAATTGGGCAAATATTGGCAGTTGCAGGGCAAGAAAATATCGTGCCTAAAGATATACGTAATGTCGTATTAATGGGTATGGGTGAAGCTTTACTGAATTATGATAACGCACTTAAGGCAATCAAAAGGATGATTTCACCTGAGGCGCTTGATATGTCGCCAAGACGCATCACACTTTCAACAGTTGGCTTACCAAAACAGATAAGACGTTTGGCAGACGAGCAACTTTCACTTGTGTTGGCAGTGAGTTTACATGCACCAGATGAAGATACTCGCAAGCAGATTATTCCAACGGCACATTCACATAGTTTAGATGAAATCAAAGATGCACTTTGGTATTGGCAAGAGGAAATTAGTCGACGAATAACTATCGAATATACGATGCTAAAGGGCGTAAATGACCATTTATGGCAAGCAGAAGCATTGGTTGATTGGCTTCAAGGATTGACAAGTCATGTCAATTTGATTCCATTTAATAGTTGGCAGGCATCTGGTTTTGACTCGACAGCGCACAATGATATTTTGCAGTTTCAGAGTGTGCTCGAGCAAGCGGGAATCTCTGTCTCAATCCGCTTTAGTCGGGGACAAGATGCAGGTGCTGCATGTGGACAGCTTGCACTCAATAACTGATTTAAATTTCTGATTTTCTTCTGATTTTCTTCTGATTTTCTTCATAGTTTTTGCACCTAAGAACTTATACTTACTCATCTCACTCATCTTTTGAGCGATTTGGCATTAACTACTAAATAGACAAGTAATACAAGTAATAATCACGTGATATATGGGCTAGTACCTTGACCTCATTATAAAGGCATCAGACCATAGTCTGTCATTAACTATCAGCTTAGAGTTTGAAGATAGTCTCAAGTAATGATTGTTTTGACGCTTGGTAGGTGTACTTTCACACGAAGTAAGCCTTGTATTGTTTGCTTGCAGTAGTTTAATTGCTAACTCGGTATGAGTTCGGTTCTTTATTGGTTTTTAAGAGGCATTTTTTCTGATGCTGACATAATGCCAATAATACTTTTCATATAATTACGCCTTAAGATATACTTAATTAATAAGGCGTAAGGGTTATAACGAAATAAAATGGTTATAAAGCAAGATATTGTAAGACAGCATAAGGCAGACACTTTGGGAGGTATAAATGGGCACTTTAAACGTTCAAGACGTTAGCTCTCATGAGATTAGCGCAAAACAAACCCAGTCACGCTTTATTGCTTCAATATGCCTGACAGTTCTAACCTGTTTTGTCTCGCTTGTCTTAGCTTTTGCTATTTCTGGTTTAGGTGTTGCGAAAGCTCAAACAGCACTGGCAGGTAACATCCAAACCTACCAGCAACTTACAAGCCAAGCTCCACACGATCCAAATGCATGGATTGGTTTAGGACAAGCTTATTTAGATTTGTACAAGACAAATGCTTTTGAAGACTTGTTGACCTTAGCCTATGACAGCTTCTGGGAAGCAGTTCGTCTAGACTACAAGCTTTTTGAGGGTCATTTTGGTTTAGGCATTATTGAATTTGAACGTGGCAATTTAGATGCTGCGTTGTTTGCCTTTGATCAATTGGCAAATTTGCATCCTGAGAGATTTGATGGTCACTATAACCGTGCAGTAGCTTTGGTAGCTTTGGAGCAGCACCAAGAAGCGGCTGATGCTTTTCAGCAAGCTATTAGTGAAGCTGAGCCTGAGGCTTCAGTTGAAGAATTAGTCAGTGCCTACAGTGGTTTAGCTGGTCAGCTAAGGCTTGTAGGTAGTTTTGATCAAGCAGTTGAAGCATATACATCTGCAATAGAGATTTCTGAAGAGAAATTAGGTGTTGTTGATTCTGAGCTATCCTTTATGCGTTCACAAGCACTTGTGGACTCTGGACGTGGTGTAGAGGCTTTAGCAGATTTGTCTGAGCTTGAAAAAGCGAATGGTGATATTAAGTACAGTAGCTTAGTTGCTGATGTATATATACAAGCTGGTCAGATTGATTATGCTCGCCGTGCTTTGCAGAGTGCAGAACGTCAGGCAGCGCAGGCTGGTGATTTAGAGGCTCGAGCTGAGATTATTACCAAAATGGGTTTACTTGAGGCAAGTTTAGGCAACCAAACAGCAGCACAAACTGCTTTTCAAAATGCTACGCGTGTAAATAGCGACGCATGGCAGGCCTTTTACCAGCTTGGATTGATTTATTTAGAGAATGGTCAAACAGAATTTGCTTATAACACCTTGCAAAATGCACTTCGCATCAAGCAAGATAGTAGTGAAATCTATTTAGCCTTGGCAGGTGTGAGTGATCAACTTAACCGTAGCCAAGAGGCACGACAGTATTCGCAAAGAGCAATAGCGCTACTGCCAGATAATTCACCTTATAAGTTCGATGCAGACTTTATTCTAGGACGTACAGCGTTTCGTTCAGGAGACTACGAAACTGCCCAGGAATTACTAGCACCATTGTTAGACATTGATGCGAGTAATCCAGATTTACAGTTATGGATGGGTTTGACCAGCTATCAACTAGAAGAATTCGATGATGCTGTTGAGTACCTTGAGCGTGCGACCTTTTTGAATCCAGAAAGTTTAGAGGCTCAAGTAAATCTTGGTGCGGCGTATTTAGCAGCAGAACGTTATCAAGATGCACAACTTGTCTATGAACTTCTAATTGAGCAAACAGGTGGAGATGCAGATACCTTCTATAATCTTGGTTGGGCATTTTTACTGCAAGAGTCACCTGAACAAGCTAAAGAAGTATGGGAACAGTCTGCTGCTACAGGCTATCAACCTGCAAGCGAGGCTTTAAGTGAGTATTTTTAGAGAAGTATTCTGACAGAGTTTTATAGAGAAGGAATAAGAAGAGAGAAGGTGTTATGGACTGGATAAGAAGAAATTGGCCTGATTTACTGATTGCAATAGCACTTGTTGCAGTGATTGCAGGTATTATAGCTACGTTACTGAGTGGTGGTTCTTTATGGCCTAGTTCACGTAGTGGTAATCAATCCTTAGCAGCAGGAACAGGACGTTCTGTAGCAAGTGGTAATAATGGCACAGCACCGATTAATTTGCGTGCTGGAAATACTGCTGGAAATACCAATGCAGGCAATGGCTCTGCCTTAAGTTTAGGTAATGCGCCTTCTGGCAATCTTAATCGTGGCAACCTTAATAGTGGCAATGTTGAAGTAGTTTCTCCAAGTTTGAATACTGGTTTAGGTAATACTGCAACAAATGGTCAAAGAAGCTTAGGTAATGGTGGCGCTAGTTTGGCAGCACCACTTACCAACAGAAATAATCCTGCAAGTTTGGCAGCACCTCTTAATAGCCCTAGAACTGGTACTTCCAGTATCAGTGCAGATATTAACAACGGTAATAATCTTGCTTTAGGCAACAATGCTAGAGCAGGTGCAGCAGGTGGTGTGGTTAGTGCAAACGGTATGACAATTCCTAACAATAGCAACACTGCAAGTAATGCTCAGCAATTGGCAGGACGTACAACATTTGCTTCACCACAAGGTATTTCTGTAAACCCAGCTAGTGGTGCTAGTGCATCAGCAGGTGGAAGTTACAAAATTTCTGTTGGTGCTTTTGGTGTTGCAGCTAACGCACAAAATCTAGCCAATCGTTTGAGTCAGCAAGGCTATCCTGTTGGATTTGATCAACAAGGGCGCTTAAATGTCGTCTATGTTGGACCATTTGCATCCCAAGCAGATGCTGACGCAGTTGCAAGACAGCTTAGACAAGCTGGGCAAGACACCAGTGTTTATGCTGATCGCCAAACAAGTAGCCAAACAAGTAGCCAAGCAAGTACTTCACAACAGCAGAATGTTAGACAGCAAAATTTTGCACAACAATCTACTGCAAGTTCACAAAATATTGCACCTGCGGGATTTGGGCAATCTTATTTGCAAGTTGGTGCGTATAGAGATGTTCCAAGTTCTCTTTCGCAGCGTTCAAGGCTAGAGAGCCTAGGGCTAGCAGTGTATGACCGCCGTGAAGGTGGTTATGTTAAACTAATCGTAGGGCCATTTGCGTCCAACGAAGTTGGTATCTATCGTTCACAGCTTCGTGATCGTGGGATTGATAGTTTCCCTGTTAACTAGTCAACTAAGTTAAGTATCTTAGTTGTTTGAGCAAGTTATAGATTTAATTGGTAAGGAGTTGCTCAGTTTATGTCAACAATTCCAACGGCAACAATTAGTCGTTTGGTCACTTATTTGCGTATTTTGACGCATTTAGAATCTAACGGGATTAAGAAGACATCAAGTGAGCAACTTGCTGAAGAAGCACAAGTTTCTGCGTTTCAAGTTCGTAAAGACTTAGCGTATTTTGGGCGTTTCGGTACGCGGGGGGCAGGTTATACCGTACCAACACTTCAACGAGAGCTGAGGCGGATTCTTGGTCTAACAAGACCATGGACTGCAGCAATCGTAGGTGTTGGGCGCTTGGGTGAGGCAATTGCACATTACCCAAACTTCAATGACTATGAGTTTAATCTCAAAGCCTGCTTTGATACCGATAAAGAGAAGACAGTGCAGGAAGTCGCGGGACTGCCTGTCTATCATATGGATGACCTCAATAAGGTCGTTCAGGAAAAAGGTATTGATATTGGATTTATTACTGTTCCGTCAGAGGCGGCACAGGACGTTGCAGACCTGTTAGTGGCTGCAGGAATTCGAGGGATTTTAAACTTCGCACCAACGGTGATAGAAGTTCCCAGTGAGATTCACGTCGAAAATGTAGATTTTTTGGCAGGGCTAAAACGCCTTTCTTTCTACATCATAAATCCTCAACTCAAGGAGGAATTGAGTATATGAGAATGGTCAGAAGTTTTTTTTCTACAGGTTTTTTTTCTACAGTGGTTTTGATAGCTACAATACTATTGTTTACAAGTTGTGCAACCAATAGTTTGACTGTAGGTATTGTGCCTACAATGGATATCAATGTTCAGGTATCACCTTTGAGATATACAGCTTCAACTGATACAGAAGGTGGCGTAAGTTTTGAATCAGATGATGTATCAATTACAGTGAGTGCTAAACCAGGATCAGTTGGTGGTTATATAAACAGTTATAGTATTGTTTATGCATTCGCAGATGGAGCGTCAGTTTCTGCAGGAAGTAGTACTGTTCGTAGTGGTGGTTTAGGACTTAGAGTTCTGCCAGGCGTTAGTTGTGCCACAAGTGGTGAAGCTGGAACGGAAAGCGGTACAGACTGTAGTGTGAACACATCAAAAGCAAATTTTGCTCCTGGAGCAGCAGCAACAGCTTCTGGGGTACAAGGTGTACCAGCAGAGATTGCATATTATTATTGGTGTAATTATAGGGTAGATGTTGGCGCAAAGGCGCTACTTACACTTAGCGGGGTAAGTGATCTCGGACAGGCATTTACATGGCGAGACGAAGTTGCTATTGATTCAAATGGTAGCTTCTTGCCAGCGAACCTGTCTAAACCGAGTATCTGCGAAGGGGCATAATCGTGAATAAAATTAAGTTTTTGGGCGGCTTTACGTTGTCCTTTGCCATTTTACTGTTCATTATTACATCTTGTAATACTAGCGGTACTAATATTATAGATGACAAACCTGAAGTTGGCTTTACGAAAGTTCACACAACACAAGTAGGATCAGCAAGTGCAAATATTGTTGCACCTGTTGGCGAAGTGAATATTGAAGTTGGTGCTTCAAGTGCAAGTCTGCTTAATCCGATAGAAAAAGTAACTGTTGCAGTTGTTGATGGCACACAACGGGGCGAGGATGATTCAGCACCTTTTGTTATTCCTATTACTTTCTCTTCTGAAGGTGAGTATCAGCTAGTAGCAAAAGCTATTGACAAAAATGGTCGTACTAGCAATGAGCAAACCATCATGGTCACGATTGTGAGTAGTGATGGTGCTCAAGCTGGTCAGGCTGTGCCAACAGCTAGCTGGAGAACGCCAGTACAAAATGAAACAGTTAGTGGAAATGTATTATTAGAAATTGAAGCAACTGATTTTAATGACCCACTTATCTCTGGAGATGATGGACAGATTACTAAAGTTGAATTCTTTGCAGGTTCTCACCTAATTGGTGCAGGTGACCTTACGAGTTCTAACTTGTATCGATTTTTGTGGGATAGTACAGGACCAACCCCAAGCAATAGTGCATTTTTTGATGGTGAGTGGGACTTGACCGCAGTAGTTACTGATAATGAAGGCTATTCTGCATCAGTTACGCAAACAGTCAAGTTAGATAATGCAGTTGCACCACCAGAAATTCAAGCTGAAGTTAAAGTGAAAAATATCAGACCTACACCGAAAGTACTTGTTGGTTGTGTCGCAAATACAAATTCAGATCCAAATTTTGATCCAGCGCTTTTAGGGTGTTTTACAGGTTCGATTACGGTTGATGTTACTGTAACAGACGATACAGGTGCTGCTGAAGTTACGCTGAGATACTTCAACGAGACTCAAAAAGAAGGTAATGTCATAGGAAGATCGAGTACATGGCCTTACCAGTTTGAGTTTGATACAACTAACCACAACAATGGTGACATGATTACCTTCAGTGCTGAAATCACCTCTGGTGAATACAGCGTGCAAGGTCCTGTATCTGACCCAATTGTTGTTTACAATGAAATCTTACCTCCTATTCTAACAATTCTTAGTCCAACCTCTGAAACAAGTGAGGTTAATGGTCTAATGGATGTAAAAGTTGGGGTTGATAATCTTTCAGCGAATGATTACACCATGGACCTCAATGGTGACAATGTAGTTGATCACGGTTCGAATGCACTTGAAGGTATTCTTGTAGAATTTCTACTTCAAGATGGCAATGATGATAATAAGTTAGCTGTTGCTGATGAGCGTATAAGTGATGCAAACTTGATTCAGACAATGTTTGCTGAGCTTGATGGTAAGTATGAAACACCAAGAGGTTTTGATACGTCGAACTATGCAAACAGAGAGTACATTCTCAAAGCGAGTGCAAGGTTTAAACGTATATCGACAGGTGAAGTCTTTACCTTAGAAGATGAGGTTAGAGTTCGAACGCTGAATTCTGGACCTGTTCCACCTTCGGTGCTTATCTTAAGTCCAGTAAATGGTTCTAATGGTGCTGCACGTATCATCCGAGACCCGTCTGATGCTTATATTTCAGTTCAAGGTACGGATGATCAGGGAATTGTACATATGGAGCTAGAAATTTTTACAGGTGATGTTCAATATGATGAAACACCTTCAAGATTTGTTCAGGCTTTAATTCCAGCTTCGACTTATGTGAAAGCTGCACTACCTGTAAATTATAATGCACATCCGTACATACCTAACAGCCCTCCAGGTACTGATTACACAATCCGTGTTACTACACAAGATACCGATGGTAACAGAACGCATCAAGATACAAAGATTCGTTTAGATCGTGCAACTCAACCGCTTTATTATCTTGAACATGTTGGTCCTGATATTGACAATGATGGTAATCCAGATGTTGATGATGTTGTTACATTTGCGATTAAAAAGTATGGTGGGAGTTTAGATGGAACAGAAAGGTTTGATCACCTCGTTAGGGAACATAGTGAAATAACATTCCGTCCTTATACCGATGCTAGTTCTGTAAATTCGGCATTTGGTGTTGGTTTAACAAAAAAAGATGTAACTTACTATATTCAAGGACAAGTTATCACTGACCAGGGTGAAGTTTATACGACAAATACAATTGCTATTGTTAATCCTTCGGCACAGTAAAAGTATAGATTTATTCTGTAGTTAGCTTTGAAAGCTAAACGCTTTAAAAAATAGCAAAGCGCCTTCCATTTTGGGAGGCGCTTCTTCTATATACTGTTTAGTATGTTTGAGATCGTACAGGATGATTTACAAGATTTTGAAGCTGCATTGCGCTTGCAATTAGATTCTTCGGTGGCATTTATAGATGCAATTAGCGAGGATTTGGTGAGTGCAGGGGGTAAAAGAATTCGTCCATCACTTGCTTTTATTGCGGGTAAAATGCTGCAAGTAGAACAAGATGCAGCTATGACGGTGGCACTTGCTGTTGAGCTGCTACATTCAGCTTCGCTTTTGCACGATGACTTAATTGATAATGCAGATACGCGTCGTGGCAAAGAAGCAGCCTTCCGTCGTTATGGCAATGTGGTCAGTGTTTTTTCTGGCGATTTTATGCTTGCTAAGGTTCTTGGCTTGCTTGCTAAAGCTGATAATGCTGAATTTACTAACCTAATGTCGCAGACGGCTGCGGATATATGTGAAGGTGAAGTTTTACAGTTTCAAATGGCAAGTCTTGAAACCTATTCGATGGAAAATTACTATCAAATCATTACAGGTAAGACGGCTGTGTTGATTAAAGCTGCACTTGAAGGTGTTGCGATTTTAGGTGCTGCTAGTCCAGAGCAACGTAATGCTTTGAAAGAGTATAGCTTAGCTTATGGTCGAGCATTTCAGATGCAAGATGATTATTTAGATTTGCTTGGAGATGAAGCCCAATTGGGTAAACCTATTGGGGGAGATTTACGTGAGGGGAAAGCGACGTATACGGTGCTGAAGTTATTGCTCGAGCGCAAGTCAGTAGAAGCACAAGAAATCTTAAGGCGACACGCCGCAGGTGAAAATGATGTAGCCCTAATGCAAGAACTGGTTCAGACTGCAGGTATTGATATTGAAGCAAAACAAGCAATAGTCGAAGAAGCAGAACGAGCACAGGCAGCATTAGACATCTTTCCTGATTCGGAAGCTAAACAGGTGTTGATGCA
>CALDTA010000301.1:0-9423 GCA_937924455.1 uncultured Deinococcales bacterium | reverse complement strand
CGACTTGATATTGCCTTGTACAGATGTAAGTTGCTGCTTGGCCTTCTCATCAGATGCCTGAACTTGCGCCTTTAAGCGAGCAATTTCATCATCTTTTGCTTTTGCATTACCCTGCAAAGAAGCTACTTGTTGTTTTGCTTGATTAGCTTCTTGAAGTTGAGCCTTGAGCTTACTAAGTTCATCATCTTTTGCTTTTGCAGCATTTGCATTACCAGAAACTGCTTCTTGCTTCGCTTTATTCGCAGCATCTAAGTCAGCTTTAAGCTTTGCAATCTCGCTGTCTTTTGCTTTTAGATTATTCTCAGCAGATACAGCTTGTTGCTTAGCCTTGTCAGCATCACCAGCTTGTGCTTTAAGCTTAGCGATTTCATCATCTTTTGCTTTGAGGTTTGTTTGCAATGAAAGTGCCTGATCAGCTTGTTTGCTTGAAGCACTAACTTTTGCCTCAAGTTCAGCAATACGCTTATTACGGGTAGCAATCACATCACTCTGATCACTACTAGCTAACTTGCCTCGTAAAGTTGAAAGTTCTTTATCTCTTGCATCAAGATCTGCTTTGAGTGTCTTTACAGTCTTATCATTTGAACCAGCAGCACCAAGCTTAGCCTCAAGATCTGCAATACGTGCATCTCGACTTGCTAATTCTGCACCATCTAACTTACCTTTGACAGCAATACCGTTATTACCGCCCATATTACCACCGATGCTTGCAGAACCTCCGCCCCCACCTAGGCGATTTCCAAACATGCGCCAAAGTAGCCACATGAGTAGTGCGCCTAATAGGAATGCTAAAAGCAAGCACCAAAATATTTGCCATAAGAACCAAAGCATTTACTTAACCTCCTGAACTAAGAACTCAATTCGACGATTTAATTTACGACCTTCGGCAGTATCTGAACCTGCGACAGCGTTAGTTCCACCTGCAGCAGCTATGCTAATGCAATTCGGGTCAATACCACGACTAATCATGAAGTCTTGGACAGCTCGAGCCCGACCGCTACTCAAGCACTCGTTATAGATAGGTAATAAACCTGACTCTGTATGACCAACAATTGTCACAGCCGAATTTTTATATTCATCTTTAGAAAGAACGGAAACAGCAGACTCCAAGTGACTTGAAAGTGCTGGTGTCAAACTTAAGTTACCAATAGCAAATCGCACATCTGGTAACTCATTCGTAATAGCATTTAGCTCACCTTGTAGTGCCTGTCTTTCATTTGCTGAAAGTGCTCTACAAGCTGGCATGACGGCAACTGGCGCGGCTGGCACTGGTGCTTTGACTAGTGCTGGTGCAAGTGACGGCGCAATTGCAGCTACAGGCGTAGCAACAGGAGCAGACACACGGCTCGAGCAGCGCACTTTATCATCCAAAGTAAAATTATCCCTAACCTTGCTTACACCACGAACACCACGAACAGTGGAAAGAGCAAAATCTCTGTCTTGCTCAGAAATCGCTCCAGACAAGACGCCATTCCGACCACTGAATCTAATATCTTCTCTAGCGAAATCGCACCCCTGAGCAACTAGTGCTGCATGACTGTTATTTGCGAGCTTCCCTTGAATAAGGCGAAGGTCACCAATAAAACAAATTATCAGCAGTAATAGTAAAAGTAATATTGCCAAAGGGAGCAACCGTTTTAACGGTATATTCATAATCCTCCTTACTTTATGCTCAACTGTCTATAAACATCGTTGAAGCAAAAGTTTATGAGTGAAAAACGAATGAACTATGTCGAAAAATCTGGTTTCAGTTAAATCCTTCTAAAGAAACCTGTATAAAAGTTCTGATTCTTTGTACGTTAGAAACGCCAAAAGTATATCATAAATATACAAAACGTGTCCTAAGTTACGAGAACTGTTACGCTACAAAGTTTATGAAGTAATGGATACAGATAAAGTCATTGGTCCAAATAAGTCTATCTAGCATTTCAATTACCTTCTCAGTTCTCCAACCTTCCTCAAAAACCACATAATTCGAGTAGATTATGAGTAATGAATCACTAATAATCCTTATCTACGTATAGTATTTATTCCAAAATCCAACTTACATCTTACTTATTTCTCATACTATTTAAAAGCACTATCGTTAAAAGTCCATTTCTTAACCATGATATTGCCAAATTTTCCAGATTCTTAACTGTTTAATTAACGCCTTGAGACACTGTTTATTGAAACACTGTTTATTGAGACGCTGTTTATTGAGACACTGCTTAAGCACTATGTGATGTAGCTTTTGTGTTTTCAACCTTATACCGTGTCCGAAATATATGGCTGAACAAATGAGTTAGGGCTATCATTTGCTCAACCATAGTCTGTATCTAATAAATAGTCTGTATCTAATAATCTGTGAGTTACCTAGATATCTCCATACTACGGATATAAACAGAATTGGTATTAAACGGGACACACCCACAAACTCAAACTACAAACTCAATTTTTTGCAAATGCTGCATATAATCAATTTAACTTGTTAATCACTCAACTATGAATAAGCTTAAGACTATGAAATACAGTCACTTAGGAAACTCTGATTTAAAGGTCAGCCAGCTTGGCTTTGGTTGCATGTCACTAGGGCTAGACCATAAACAAAACGCCAAATTACTACACTTTGCTGTCGAAAACGGCATCAACTACTTTGATACGGCAGATCTATACGATCAAGGTGAAAATGAAATAACACTTGGAAAAGCCTTCAAGGCCATGCGAAGCGATGTCATCATTGCAACAAAAGTAGGTAATGAATGGCGAGAAGACGGAAGCGGTTGGGACTGGAACCCAACAAAATCTCACATAAAACAAGCTGTGTTTAAAAGCTTGCAAAGACTAGAAACAGATTACATTGATTTATACCAACTCCATGGTGGCACTATCGAAGATCCTATTGAAGAAACGATTCAAGCTTTTGAAGAATTAAAATCTGAAGGATGGATTAGGCATTACGGCATTTCATCAATACGCCCAAATATAATTAGAGAATATATAGAAAAGTCTAATATAGTTAGTAATATGATGCAATACAGTCTTTTAGATAGAAGACCCGAAGAAGAAGCACTTGACTTGCTCCACAAAAACAATATCAGTGTTGTTGTTAGAGGTGCTGTTGCAAAAGGGTTGCTCATAAACAAAGAAGCAACAGACTATCTAGAATATAGTAAAGAAGAAATCTCAAGACTACAAAGTGAACTCCTAGAGTTTTGCGATGAAACTCGAAGTACTGCGGATGTAGCACTGTCCTATGTTTTAGACCACCCTGCAGTAGCTACTGTAGCACTAGGCGCTAGTACGCTAGAACAATTAAAGAATAATTTAAATTACCTAAATGCAACAGCTTTAAGTCAAGAAGAACTATCTATCTTGCGTAGCCTAACCAAAGATTCAGTCTACAAAAACCACCGCTAACAAAATCAAGAAAGTGCAGGGTCGTTACTTCAACCTTGCACTTTTATAGACATACTATCTATTTTCTAAACTGGATAGTTTTTAAGCTGCTTTCTAACCACCATCTTTATGGTCGTGATCCTCTGAATGGCTACTATACTTATAGTAACCATCTCGGTCATACCCTTCCGAGTTATAGCCTTCCCTATCATAACCTTCTCGGTCGTAACCACTAGCGTTGTAACCTTCTCGGTCATAGCCTTCGGTATCAAACCCGTAGACATCATAACCTTCAGCATCATACATACTGCTGTTCATAACAGTACTATTTTCAACAACAACAGGTATATCACCCATCATCTCACCCAGAACCATTGAATCATTTTGTGTAGGCATTGACCCTGTTATAGCTTCCATAACAGGAACTAGCGCTGATTCTGATGTACTACTACTGTCTACTGAATACTTATAGTATCCTTCACGGTCATAACCTTCAGCGTTATAGCCTTCTCGGTCATAGCCTTCTCGGTCGTAACCACTAGCATTATAACCTTCTCGGTTGTAGCCCTCAGCATCAAAGCCATTTTGGTCGTAGCCTTCGGCATCGTACATACTTACACTCATATCAACGCCGTTTTCAACTACAACAGGAACTCCCACATCACTTACTGCCACATCACTTACTGCTACATCACTTACAACCGTATATTTGTAATAGCCTTCTCGGTCATAACCTTCAGCGTTGTAGCCTTCACGGTCGTAACCCTCTCGGTCATAACCACTAGCGTTGTAACCTTCTCGGTTATAGCCCTCAGCATCAAAACCATATTGGTCAGAGCCTTCGGCATCATACATAGCACTAACCATGTCTGTACTAGTGTCAACTACAACAGTATTATCAACTACAACAGGAGCATCGTTCACAACCGTATATTTGTAATAGCCTTCTCGGTCATAACCTTCAGCATTGTAGCCTTCACGGTCGTAACCCTCTCGGTCATAACCACTAGCGTTGTAACCTTCTCGGTTATAGCCCTCAGCATCAAAACCATATTGGTCATAGCCTTCGGCATCATACATAGCACTAACCATGTCTGTACTAGTGTCAATTACAACAGTATTATCAACTACAACAGGAGCATCATTCACAACCGTGTACTTATAGTAACCGTCTCGGTCGTAGCCCTCTGCGTTGTAGCCTTCTCGGTCGTAGCCCTCTCGGTCATAACCACTAGCGTTGTAACCTTCTCGGTTGTAGCCCTCAGCATCAAAGCCATTAGCATCGTAGCCTTCAGCATCATAAACTACATCGTGAGTTACAACACCTGTAGCTACTGGAGCTTCAGTATCCGTATCTGCAAAAGATATTGCTACATCAAACCCCATAGTCATATCAACATAAGCTGGGTTGGCAACAGTATTTTCGGCAACCGCTAGCACAGTTGCTTCACTTACAACTTGGTTCACGACTTCCTGCTGAAAAGGCAATACTGTCTCGGTAACGACTTCTATAGTTTCAACAACAGCTTCTGAAACAACTACTGGCATATCAGGTGTTACCATCATTGTTACTTCTGGTGCATGATGTACGTCTGTTGAAACAACAGCACTTGCTACTGGTGATATCACAACAAGCGTAGGATTATTGATATCAACATAAAAAGAGCCGTCAGCAAACACTACTTGCCAAACAACATAGTTGTTATAGGTAGCTAGCTCTACTGATAACGGTGTATCTAGACGCTTTCCATAGTACTGAGCAGCAGTTATTGCATCAACTTCCTGAACAATGCCAAAATTGTGAATGCTTTCAGTCGTAATACCTTCTTGATACGCTACCGTTCCTTGAAAGCCATAATCTATATTTTCAGCTAAACCAACAGTCGAAAGTGCAACGACTGTTAGCACTGAAGTACATATTTTTTTCATTTGTGGTCCTTTCCCCGCAGGTATCCCCCGCCAGACACACTTAGAATGTAGAGCTTAAAGCATTCGTTTTGATTGGAAATCACTATAGTTGTGTTGTGATTTCTCTAATGTTTTTGTATTTTTTGAAAACACTACAAAGCTCTTCCACGATTAACTGAGCTAAGTCAGTTAATCCGCGAGCTTCCTAACGAGTAGGAACGAACTTATTTAGCATAGGTCAATATTACGTGGAAACGCCATGAATAGATTTTTGCTATTACAACTCCATAAAAAACTGCGGACCATAGAATCCGCAGTTCTTAAATATAAATTGTATTTATTAGAGTCTACATAGTACATAGACTGTTAATAATTAGCGTGTGTTACCTTCACGGTCATAACCAGCAGCATTATAGCCGTCACGACTGTAGCCTTCACGGTCATAGCCTGTCATGTTATAGCCTTCACGGTTATAGCCTTCACGATCATAGCCACCAGCATTATAGCCTTCACGGTCATAGCCTTCACGGTCATAGCCATTACGGGCATAGCCTTCAGCATCATAACCTTCAGCATCGTAGCCTTCGACGTCATAATCACTGCTGTGTGATGAAACAACCGCTACAGGTGCTACAACAGGCGCTACAGGATTTGCTAAACCAATAATTCCTAAGTTTTGAACAGGACCAATTGGGTTTTGCATATTTGTTTGCATATTTGTTTGCATAGTTGTCTGGGCAGATACTGCTGACTCACCCATATACATCACTTGCTGATTATTTACTGTTGGCATCGCAGCTTGCGTAAGTGCTTGCATTGCTGCAGTTTCTTGATTAACACTAGTCATATATGCAGCTAAGTAATCTTCATAAGTTGCATAGCCATTGTATAAACCACTATAGCCATCACTACTTATATTATAGTTTTCTTGAGAATTTGTTTGCACGTAGGCATTTTGCTGGTTACTCTGATAAGCAACACCCATATTACTACTACCTGCATTACTGCTACTTACATAGCTGGTTGTCTGCGCATTCGTTGGATTGATTGGATTGATTGGATTGACTGCACTAACTGTGTTGACGTTGGTTGCAGCACTTACAACATTAGTAGATGAAAAATCATCGATGATGTAGGTGTATGCAACGCCGTCTACTGGTAGTGCATAGGCATTGGTTGCATCCTGTGCATCAATACAAACAATTTGGTCTACAAAATCAAACTGCCAAACCACATAACCGTCAAGAACAGCTAGCTTTATTGATAAAGGCGAATCTGTTCTCTCACCATAGTACTGTGCAGAGTAAAAAGCTTCATCTGAACTAATAATATAACTAGCAAGACTATCGTGGCTAAAACCATCTTGATACGCTAAGGTTCCCTCAAAAAGTGGAATTGTTTCACCATTGTAAAAGGTTACCTGACTGGTTTGTGCAAAATTAGTTGAAACAAGCATACTAGCTAATAACATAGCTAAAACTGTAACTAGAAATTTCCTCATATGAAATATCCTTTCCCGATACATGTGTTCAAAAGCTTTATTTGAATTCCTGATTTACATCTTGATTTACAATACGAGGCTCAAAACACTATCTATCAATAGGGCACACTACTAGGTATATCCGAATCCTGTAAATTATTCGTTAGCTAATAGATAAATTTTTGCTGTGGTTTATATGGGTTTTGTTAGCACTTCTTATGCTAATCCTCACCAAACATTTCGCCTTAAACAAGCAAACAAATGTGACCTACTTGAAACCTATAATCTTGGAATCTAAATTTCTGCTCAATAAGGAAGTTTCTCCCGCTTCCCTACATCAGCTAGCTTAGGGCTTTGAGATGGGCAGCTTATTTGAAAGAAGGTGGATTACCTATACTGTTTGTTTGCCATTCTCTAATGATTGCTAAGCAGTTCCTAGCAAAATAGCAGAAAAAGTAATGAATGCTTAACGATTCACCATCTGCAATGCATAATTTGGTTGGTATGGAAGGTGCGTAATTACATCTGTAGCATTTAAAAATTTTAAAATACCTTCTGTTAGGGCTGTTGCAGGACGCTTACTATCTTGTAAAAAAATGACGTCTTCTTCATGACTCAAGTAACCCATTTCGATAATTACCGCTGGTGTGGCAGAGGCAATACTATGCAAAAACTTTGACCTGTTAAAGGCGTAGTACTCTGTCATATTGCTCGAAACATTATCGTGATCATCTGGTAAACCTGATGCGTTAAAAAACGATTCATCTATCAAGCTTTTAAGCAGTTTATCAGAACTATTTCTTTCTGGAATCGCATAGGCAGATTTGTAACCACGCCTGTTTAAATCGGTGCTGCTGTCTGCATGAATCGATATAAAGATATCGGCTTGATAATCTGGTGGCACAGTAGCTGGAAGTAGCTCAACGCTTATGCCGTAGTACTCAAGTTGTTTCTTAACTATATTTGCGACTGTTTGATTAATATCAACTTCTGCAACACCTCTTGCCAAACCACCTGTATTCTGACGAAGATTAGCTAACTCAGTTGGATGTTTAGCAGCATGTAAGTGTCCTATTTGCAAAGCCACTTTTACTGGTTTCATCGTTAGATTGTCTATAAACCCTACACTCGGGTCTACTTGTGTTGTTGTTAAAGGTAAGAAAACTTGTGGTTGCGCTGCTACCCCTGTTGCCACCGCATTTATGGCAGTGTTTGAAGTAGCATTTGAAGTAGCATTTGAAGCAGTATTTAAAGTATTCGACTTCGGTAAACTAATTTGTTCAACTTGCGTAAATCGCCTCACCCTAAGAGCCTTAGGGAAATCTACTAATTTTTGTCTTGTTTCAAAGACAAAATTCTGTGTAGCGTTTTGCGTTTGTACGACGCTTTGTTGAATCGTATTGTTCGTCCTTTGAACAACACGCTGAATATTTCCATTTGTTACATTTATAAATATAAAACATGCAAGCAAAAGAAAGGTTAGCGCAACGGTTCGGTGTTTACGTCTTTGCTTTTGTCGTACTACAACCTTTGCACGTTGGCGCTGTTTTATCTCTATATCTAAGTGACGTACATTAAACCTCAAAGGCCTATCCTTTGAAGACGTACTCACACGCAAACTATCATGTGAGGAAGATTGTGAATCAGGTCGCTTAGACATAGCTCGAGCCTAGCACAGCTAGTCTGTAAGGAATTAGAAAAATCTTAAACTTTGCAAAAAATTTAGCTATAGAGATTATCTTACCAACCCATACGCTCACGCAAAGAAGTAACGTGAGCAACGTGATGTGCTCCGTGCCAGCTATACAGTGCTAAATTTGTACCTAAAGTGATCTCTTTTCCTGTTTCAGGATGTATAAAGTATTTTTCAAAATCAGCATCTGACATAGACCTAAGCAGTACTATCCAACGTGCATGTAAGCTATCTAGTAGTGATAAAGAAACTTCGATACCTGCACCAGTATCAGAAAGGCTTGCCCAAGCTGCCTCATCGTATGCTTTTATGGTGGGGCTATTTTCTGTAAGCGTCCATTTAAACCGAATATAGCTATTCATGTGACTATCTGGCACATGGTGAATTACCTGTCTAAGCGTCCAACCTTCAGGACGATAAGGTGTGTCTAGCTGCTTTTGATCCAATCCTGTTACAGCGTTGCGAAGTAAGGACGGCATTTCTTCAATATCTTTCATCCATTCACTTCTATTCTCTTTTGTAATAGCCTCTGGAGGCGAAAATTTACCAATGGGGTAACGCAAGTCAGTCATAGTACTTTGTTTATAGCATGAAAGTACTTTATGGCTTATTAGAAATTAATACAGTTGGGTAAGCGAAAAATACGTTAGCAGAAGTTACAAAAACGCAGAAGTTACAAAAGCAAAGTGTGGTCACCTTGTGAATTTAAGTCGAACTCTAACCAAAATCTTCGAAGTTTTCATATTTATTCACTACTTTGAAACGTCTACGCTATACTACACCATGACCCAAGCACCTATAACTAAAGCACCTATCACCATTGCCACAGCCCAAAGCTACATAGCCCAAGACGTTCGAGAAAACGGAGTCGAAATCCGAAAACTCATGACTCAAGCAAAAGAACAAGGTGCAAGGCTCATCAACTTTCCCGAAGGTGCTATGTCTGGCTATGTACAAGCACAAA
>CALDTA010000300.1:0-16287 GCA_937924455.1 uncultured Deinococcales bacterium | reverse complement strand
AAAACTTCAAGGCACGTTACAAAACGATATTCTTAAAGAGTTCATTGCACAAAAAGAATATATCTATCCACCTGAACCAAGCGTAAAGCTTGTTATCGATACCTTTGAGTGGGGACCACAGTATGTACCAAAGTGGAATTTTATTTCTGTTTCTGGCTATCACATACGTGAAGCAGGCTCTACAGGTGTTCAAGAGCTAGCCTTTACACTTGCAGATGGCATTCACTACGTACGCAAATCTCTAGAACGTGGTCTTGATATTGATGATTTTGCACCACGCATAAGTTTTTTCTTTAACGTTCACAATGACTTTTTTGAAGAGATTGCTAAATTCCGTGCTGCCCGTAGAATATGGGCAAAGCAGATGCGAGATGTTTACGGTGCAAAGAATCCAAAGTCTTGGATGCTGCGTACTCATGCACAAACCGCAGGTGTGAGTTTGACTGCACAACAACCGCTTGTGAATATATCGAGAGTGGCAATTCAAGCACTAGCTGGTGTACTCGGTGGTACGAACAGTCTCCATACTGATTCTTATGATGAGGCATTATCGCTTCCAACAGAAGAGGCTGCAAAAGTAGCTCTTAGAACCCAACAAGTTATTGCTTATGAAACAGGTGTAACTAGCACAGTTGACCCATTAGCAGGCAGCTATTATTTAGAGAGTTTGACAGACGAGATGGAACGTCAATGCCTAGCTTATTTTGAGCAAATTGATGCACTTGGTGGTGTTGAAAAAGCGATTGATATTGGTTTCTTTGCTCAGGAAATTGGTGATGCAAGTTATCAACAACAAAAAGAGATTGATAGCAAAGAACGCATTATTGTTGGCGTAAATGAATTTATTGATGATTCGGCAAGTCCTGATGTTCTGTTAGTTGACCCTGAAGTTATACGAATTCAAAAAGAACGACTCGAAAAGGTTCGTTCTGAGCGAGATGCTAAGCAAGTTGAACTTTCACTCAAGACGCTTCGTGAGGCTGCTGTAAATGGTAGTAACACCATGCCAGCCTTTATGATGTGTGCTCATGCTTACTGTACTTTAGGTGAGCAGATGGATGTTTTGAGAGAGGTTTACGGCGTTTACGAAGAGCCTGTTTTTATTTAGGTCATCAATAATTACAGTCTATAGTATTGTTTTTATGCTCTAGATTTAACAATACTCCGACCAAACAATAGAATAGTGTTCGATTCATGATAAACCTCTGTTTTAATTGATGCAGAGGTTTTTTTATTTGCGTCAAATAGAATGCATACAGTCTTAAGGCAGGGTCGCTATCCTTAGTTAAAGATTATTTTCGAAAGGGAAGTTGATATGAAGCAATTATTTTTAAAAAGAACTGCGTTAACTTTAGTATCTTTACTAAGCCTTATTATGGTTTCTGGTATGGCATTTGCTCAAGATGATGAATCCAGCGATTGGGACTGGATGACACTCGGTGAAGAAACCTTTACTGCTACATGTATGGCTTGTCACCAAGCGACAGGTGAAGGCATTCCTGGAGCATTCCCACCACTTGCAAAGAATTTGCCTAGATATGCTGCTGTAGAAGGTGGCAGAGAATATATTATCAATGCGATTTTGTTTGGAATCGTAGGTGAAGTGGAAGTTCTTGAGCAAGTCTACAATAGTTCAATGCCAGCTTGGGGTCCAAGTTTAAGCGATGAACAAGTCGCAGCGGTTCTTAACCACGAATTGCACGCATGGGGTAATGATGAAATGTTACCAGAGGATTTTGCAGTGCTTACCCCCGAAGAAGTCGCAGCTCAGCGTGAGGTTGAAAAGACACAAGAAGAAGTACATGAACTACGCGAAGCTTTAGATTTCTCTGCTGCTGAAGATGAAGAAGAGAGTGAAAAAGATGGTGATAAAGAAGATAGTGAAGAAGAGTCCTCAGATAGCTAGCTAGTCATGACCAAATTTTTAAACTAGAACGTTTCCCTTATTCATTGTTTTCATCTCCTAAAGTCTGGTTCTCTAATTGAGGGAACTAGGCTTTATTTTTTTTAAATGATCTAGAATGTAGATTCTAATTTAGGCTCTGCGATTGCGATCCACTGTCCCCATTGACTACCATTATCAACTATGCGGATAGAAAGCATACCCTTACCATTCCAATTTAAATCAGAAATATTGATATTAGCCTGTTTCCAAGAAGTGGCTTCTTGAAGTTGAAATTCGTAAACAGTTATTTCATTATCATCCAAAATGGATACATGCAGCTTTTCAATACTAGGTCCTGTTCTATAGTCAAAAGCTATTACTTCAAAAGAAGTCATAGCTTCATCTGTAGTTAGCTTCCAATCAATACGTCCTGTATCTGCATCAGCATCTACCCACGTACCATAAGCATTTAAGTCTTTCTGGCTTAAGGTATTGATGTCAGTATGATAGACGCCTGATTTTTTTGCTTTACCAGTAATAGTGACATTTTCTCCAGCACTGATAAGATGTACTTTTCTGTTTGCTCGAGCGTTTGTTTGTTGTGGTAGAGCTCCTAGATTTGCATAGCCTAATTGTTGAAGCACTGATATCTTTTGGCTGAGTAAAGCTTTATTGGGGTAGACATGTTGCAGGCAAGCTTCATTAATAGAGCTATAACTAGAGCTATAATTGTTTAGGCAAGTGCGGATAAAGTTCATGTGTCCGTGGTAGCCCTTCACGCCTGGAAATGATTGATACCAACTCAATGGAATTAACACTAATCCTGCTAACAATAGACTATTTATAAAAATCTGACGATAACGAAGGCGAAGAAAAATGCAAAAAAGCAGGACCATCAGGCTAATAAAGGCTAAGTTAGATAAGCTTGCGTAGCGAGAACTACCGCCCATATAAGATCCAAGATGTGACCTACCAATACTGATGATGACACCAGCAGCAACAATATATGTGCCAAGAAGTATCCACGGCATAACAACTTTGAGATTGTGTTTATAGAGTACTAGGGCTATAACAACAGTTAAGATAGACAGTGTTAGGAGTACGCCTCCAAAGACCTCACCTTGATTTATGGCACCGCCAAGATAAATGAGAATGAAGCTGAAAAACTGTGTTGTGTCCATTACTTCTAGTCGTTCAAATATACTGACTGTATGACCGTTATTTGATTGATACATCAAGACACTGATTACGAAGCATCCTAACCAAGGAACAAGATACTTTCGTAGGTGTTTTCCCATAAAGAACATAGGTATTGCAATGATCCAAACAAGTATTCCTTGTGCTAAAGAAAAGGTGGCGAGTGCGCCACCTACTATTGCCGCAACTACTGCAAGATTATGAATCACTTGTTTTCCTTGAGCAGCAAAGGTAAGTGAAGAAAAAACCAGTAGTATGCCCATGACATGCACAAACCATTGGATTTGCCAGCCCCATAACCAATTCTCTAACTGATTTATAGATAAAAATTCAAAGGCAATTAAAAATACGAATAGAGCTATGCTGTACGTAGCTACATTCGTCTTGGTTTTCTGGTTATTGGAGTTTACACTCGAAATAATAGTACTTCGAAGTAAATAGCCTAGGATAAAATAATTGAGTATTGCTAGCCCTAAACTTACAAACATTTCATATTTGGTATTCCAGTTTGTTAGTTCTGCTAAGTGATATTGAATATATAAACTAAAGGGTGTGATGTGCTCATTATGGGGATTCCAAAAATCAAGCAGTGTTAGCTCTCCAGCTAGCCCTTTTTCAAAGTATGAGACTAGTTCCCACTGATCCCCAAAAGGTACATTAACGCCATAACTAACAATTAGTGCAAATACTAAAGCACTTGGTATAACCGCTGCTAATGTAATGATTAGCCATAGGTTGCTTTTGTTCCCAGAAACTTTTTCAGATATTATCTCAGGCATTTTCCCAGCATATTATCGCAACATCACTATATTTACTAGTTAAGGGTGCATCTTTGTACTGGATGCCAAGCTCAATTTACTTCAAAGGATTTCTCTAAAAATATTGCACCTTGGCGGTTTTTTCGCAAAGCTCAAAAACACGCTGACTTAATCAGCATCTATTTTGCGGATGCACGCACTAGTTAAGGGGTGCATCCGCAAACTGGAGGATGGCAAAAATTGAGGCTGATAGCCAAATGTGTGATATGTGTGATGCGAATGCACCTTGCAGTTTCTTTTACGCAGTTTCTTTTACGCAGTTTCTTTTACGCAGTTTCAGAAACATACTCATTCTTCTCTATCTGCTAAAGTGCGGATGCACCCGCTAGTTAAGGGCAAGCAATTCAGGATGAAAGATTAGGGCTCTTTGAGATTTTGAGTAGTGTTACACCATACGTAGTGTTACACCCTACAATGATTGGAAATGCTTGTGATGGTCGAGTTTTCAGGTTATGTCTTGCTTAATCACTGCACAATTAATTATAGAACCAAGATTAGTAGACACTTGGTTGTAGAACAGCAATCCACTGACCCCAGCCACTACCGTCATCAACCACACTCAAAGAGAGTGACCCTGTACCATCCCAGTCTAAGTCAGCAATATTTATTTTCGCCTGTGTCCAAGAACGGGCTTCTGTAAGTGGAAATTTGTAAACAGGAGTATAGGCTTCATCTAGTACGTGAATCTGAAGATTTTCGATACTTGGTCCTGTCGTATATTCAAAAACGATAGCCTCATAAGACGTTAGAGCTTTATCAGTATCTAGCTTCCAATCTATACGCCCTACATTGGCATCTGAATTTACCCATGTACCATAGGCATTCAAATCTTTTTTGCTCAGGCTGTTTCTATCAAGATGATATACACCTGATTTTTTGGCAGCGCCTTCAGTAATAACATTTTGTTTGACACGGGTGAGCTGTTGGTTTTGGTCGTTGGTCAAAGTATTTGCTGGAGGTTCTAGATTGGAATAACCTAAGTGCTCGAGCACGAAAATCCAGTTTTTCAGCAAACCTACATGTGGGAAGAGTTTTTGTAAACAGGCATCATCGGCTATAGCATGGTTGTCTAAACAATGCCTAGCATTTAGCATTTGTGAATGTCTAATCGTGACCCAGAGTCCTGCATGATTAGAACTCCAAGCGATTGATAAAAAGCCAAGCACTAAAATACTATTTATTAATAGTTGTTTATAACGCAGCCGAATTAAAATTAAAAACAGGAGTATCATGAGGCTGATAAAAGCTATGTTTGATAACGTTGCGTAGCGAGGACTTCCGCCACCCATAAAGCCATAATGCGACCTGCCAATGCTGATGGTGATACCAGCAGCCACGATATATATGCCAAGTAGTATCCAAGGCATTACGACTTTGAGGCTCTTTTTGTAAAGCAATATAGATGCTATGACCGCAACTATAGATAGTGCGAGTAGGATAATGCCTACAGGTTGATACGGGCGTATTGCACTAGCAAGAAAGGCAAGAAGAAATTTGATGAAGGCAAGAAAATCTAGCTGTGTTAATAGTTGAGATAACTTGTCGTTTTGACCGCCTGTTAGTGATTGACTTACAAAGACGCTTATACCAAAACAACATAACCAAGGAATTAGATAGATGTATAAACGCTTGGCAATGAAAAACATTGGTATTGCCACAAGCCATACGAGTATGCCTGAAGCTAAAGAAAAAGTAGCAAGGACTGCGCCAAACACTGCGCTTATAAAAGCAATGCTACGAAGCAAGTGGCTTTGTTTGTGAGCCCAACTCAGTGAAGCAAAAGTAAGTAAGACCCCTAAAGTATGAACATGCCACTGAACTTGCCAACCCCATATCCAATTTTCCCACTGATTAATAGAAAAAAATGCAAATGCAATGAATACGGCTAAAGTAACTAAGCTAGCTCTGGTTACTTTAAACTTTGATGCATAGTCATGTGAACGCATGACTGAGTTTATGGAGTTGTGAAATAGGTATCCGATTAAACCGTAAGTACAGATTGCCAAGGCTAAACATGCAAGCATTTCATATTTTGCATTCCAAGCGGTTAATTTCGCCAAATGGAATTGAATGAAAAGGCTAAAAGGTGTGATATGTTCGTTATGCGGTCTCCAAAAATCACGATAGCTTAACTGCCCATTTAACATGTCTTTTTCGAAAAGCGAAACTAATGCCCATTGGTCATGAAAAGGTACGTTGACTCCATAAATAATAATTACTGCAAATACTATAGTTATAGGTACTAGTCCTGCCAGTATAATTAAAAGTGCTAGATTGATTGGTTTTTTAGCCATTTTGCAGTCATAGTATCGCAATATAAAGGCAATGTAAAAGTATTTGGGAGTTCAGAGAAGTATTCATGCTTTGGAGGATAAAACAAAATTGAGAAGTTTTTGTTGTCCAGTTAAATAGATATCCATAGGTTAATCAAAGGATAGATGATAGTCTGTAGCAATGAGCGCTCAGAAAAATCATAGAAAAAAGGTTGTTATTACGGGGGCGGCAGGCTTAGTGGGACAAAACTTGCTAACAGTTTTTTCTGAGAGATCTGATTTAGATATTGTTGCGATTGATAAACACAGCTATAACATGGAAATCGTTAAGCAACTTCATCCTGAGATTAAGACGATAACGGCTGATTTACTAGAACCTGAAGCTTGGCAGGATGCGTTTGAAAATGCTGATGTGGTGATTGCACTACATGCACAGATTACAGGTAAAACGCTCGAGCCATTTACGCAGAATAATATAGAAGCTACTAAGACTATGTTGGCAGTGTGTAAAGAAAAAAATGTGCCTTTTATTATTCATGCGAGTTCATCGGTTGTGAATTCTGTAGCGGATGACCACTATACTGCAACAAAAATAGAGCAAGAAGAGCTTGTGAAAGCATCAGGCATTGATTACTGTATCTTGCGTCCTACCTTGATGTTTGGCTGGTTTGATCCTAAACACTTGGGGTGGCTTGCAAGGTTTATGCAACGCATTCCTGTATTTCCAATTCCTGGTGATGGCAGGTATTTGCGTCAACCTCTTTATAATCGAGATTTTTGTAAGGCGATAGAGGTGTGTTTAGATCGTCAACCTGTTGGTCAGATTTATGACTTAGTTGGGCATGAAAAAATTGATTATATCGATATGATACGAGCAATTAAGAAGGTCAAGAAATTGCACACGATTATTTTACCGATTCCGCTAAATCTATTTCATTTTTTGTTAAAAACTTATGCCTTGTTCTCAAATCGTCCGCCATTTACATCTGATCAACTTACTGCACTGACTGCAGGTGATGTATTTGAAGGTGTAGATATCAAAGAAGTATTTGGATTTGAACCAACGCCTTTTCAAGACGCTATTGAAGAAACCTTTTTAGATAAGAGATACTCAGATATTGTATTAAAGCCATATCTTTAGGGAATGGGGAGTGTTGTGAGCCAAAAGATGAAACAGGAGATGGGACAAGAGAATTGTGCAGTAATTGGTGCAGGTCCAATGGGCTTAGCGTGTGGGCTCGAGCTCCTCAAACAAGGTCATCAAGTAACAATTTATGAAGCAGCCGACCGCATAGGGGGGATGACCGCAACCTTTGATTTTGATGGTTTAGACATTGAACGTTACTACCACTTTCTTTGCTTAACAGACTATCCGCTTTTTAAACTACTAAAAGAGCTAGAGATAGAAGATACGCTGAGGTGGAAGTCTACGAAAATGGGCTTTTTTTATGAGGGTAAGTTATACAAATGGGGGACTCCGTTAAGTTTGTTGATGTTTCCTAAATTAGATTTGATGTCCAAAATTCGCTATGGTGTCCATGTCTTAGCCACAAAAAATACTAAAGATTGGACAAAGTTAGATAAGGTTGAAGCAACGTCTTGGATAAAACGGTGGTTAGGTCAAAGGGGCTATGATGTTCTTTGGAAAAGCTTGTTTGAACTTAAATTCTTTGAATATACGAAAAACTTATCTGCGGCTTGGATTGGAACGCGTATTCAGCGTGTTGCAAATTCACGCAATAAGATGTTGCAAGAGAAGATGGGCTACCTTACAGGGGGGTCTAAAACCTTTCTTGATGCAATTGAAAAGAGAATCTTTGAGCTTGGTGGAAAGATTGAACTTTCAAGTCCGATTTCATCGGTAGAGGCAGATGATAGTGGTGTAACTGGTGTTATATCAAAAGGAACAATGTTTCCTCACGATACGGTTATATCAACAGCACCACTACAGTATGTTCCGCAATTTGCGACTAAGCTTTCAGAGAAGGAAAAGGAGCAAATAAATGCGATTAAGAATATTGCAGTAGCCTGTGTTATCCTCAAGTTGAAAGAGCCTTTATCGGAAAATTTTTGGATGAATATTAACGACACAAGTATCGAAGTGCCTGGTGTTATAGAATATTCGAACCTTAATAGTGAAAGTGGAGAGCATATTGTCTATGTGCCTTATTACATGCCTCAGGATCATCCTAAATATAGTTGGTCAGATGAAGCGCTTTTTGCAGAGGTGCGTGAGTATTTACAGAAGGTGGGCTCGAGCTTCAGTCCAGATCACATTAAGGCACAAGTTGTATCTCGCTATGAATATGCCCAAACAATCTGTCCGCCAAATTTCTACGATGCTTTGCCTCCAATGAAGACAACACTAAAAGGGTTTTACATGGCTGATACGTCTTACTATTATCCAGAAGATCGTTCTATTTCAGAAAGCGTTGGGATGGGGCTGAAATTGGCAGAAACTGTTTTACAAGAAGTAAGTACATAATGCTAGCTTTTATTTAGGTGTTATTAGGTGAAAAACTAAAAATACTACAGGGTGGATCTTCGATTGACAAATCAACTGAAATATCAATTTTTTAAACCGCAATTTATGATGTTCGTACTCTGTGGTGGAATAGCTGCTTTAGTGAATATAGCGGCTCGGGTACTGTTGAGTTTATTGTTGCCATACAGTGTTGCTATTGTTATTGCCTATATTATCGGCATGATTACGGCTTTCTTTTTGAATAGACTATTTGTCTTTCAGAAAACAACGCAAAAAACGAATCGTCAGGTGTTCTATTTTACAATTGTCAATCTTTTAGCAGTAGCCCAAACACTAGCAATTAGTTTATTGCTCGTCGAAACTGTCTTCCCTTTGTTGAATTACACCTTTCAAGCAAAAACCGTAGCACATTGTATAGGTGTTGTTGTTCCAGTTTTTACATCCTATCTCGGTCATAAGTATTGGTCTTTTGCTGAATAACAATAATCATTATTATGAAAGCCCATCTACTAAATATGTATAAAGTCTCAAGTATACAGCAGGATATAGGTACTAGTGTTGATGTTTTGGGGTTCGGTACTAGTCGATGAATCTTAGGGAAAATAAGAGGCGTATATTCATAGCTTGGCTAATAGCAATTGCTGTTTTTTGGCTAATTATTGTAATGGCTGATGTAGGATTTGTGGATATGTTTGATACTTTAAAGCAACGTCCTTTAATTGCTATTGTAGTACTACTAATTGCCTATACAATCAGACCTTTCCTTTTGCTTCCCACGACCATCATGAATGTGTTCAGCGGTCACCTTTTAGGGTTGTGGCTAGGCTTTTTCTTAGCTTCAATTGCGGTTCTTATGTCCAGCAGTATAGGCTATATGATAGGTCGTTATTTTTCAAATAAAAATTCTGTTGAGGACATGACTGCTAAACACCCAATAGTCGCTTCACTTAGTCAACAGTCTTTTCTTGTTGTTTTGATTTCCCGTTTGATGTACTTACCGAGTGATTTAATTAATATACCTGCTGGATTTTTAAGAATTAGGATTCAACATCTTATTCTGGGAACGCTTTTAGGAAGCTCGCTTATTATCTTTTTTGCTGCGAGTTTTGGTGCTTCTATAGAGGGAAGTTTGAAAGATGCTGCTTTTTCAATTGATGCACGACTTCTGTCTATTTCCTTAATATGTGTGTTGCTAAGTCTAGTACTTTCATGGTTACTTAGAAGACGTTTTGTAGATAAAGGTTTAGTATGAAACCGCTTGTTGTTGATCTTGACGGTACCTTGGTAAAAACAGATTTGTTTTTCGAAGCCACTTTCCTATTTTTATTTAAACATCCTTTAAATATTTTTAGGCTTTGCTTGTGGTTGTTGAAAGGCAAAGCCTATTGTAAAGCGATGGTTGCAGCATATGTAGATTTAAATGTAGCGGCTCTTCCTTTTCAAGAAGAATTTCTTGAATTTCTAAAAGATGAAAAGGCAAAGGGGCGAAGGCTGGTTTTGGCAACCGCAGCTAATGAAAATTATGCTTTTAAAATTGCCGAGCAGGTTACCGTTTTTGATGAGGTGCTAGCAAGCAATGAGAACTATAATATGGCAGGGTCTAATAAAGCTGCAAAATTAATCGAGCTATTTGGCGAAAAGGGCTTTGACTATGCGGGAAATGCAAAGGTTGATGGCAAAGTCTGGGGATATTCCCAAAATGCAATTGTTGTTAATCCTTTTAGAGGTGCTCTTCAAAAAGCGAAAGGGCTTACTACGGTCAGTAGGGTTTTTGAGGATAGACCGAATTCCTATATTAAAACTTTTCTCAAACAACTTCGTATTCATCAGTGGGTAAAAAATGTGCTCATCTTTGTGCCTTGGCTTTTAGGGCATGATTTTCTTAATTTTTCAAGTTTTACCAATCTGATTATTGCTTTCTTTTCGTTTAGCTTATGTGCGTCAGCAGTCTATATTCTCAATGATCTTGTTGATATTGAAAACGATAGAGAACATAGCATCAAGCGTTTTCGACCACTTGCAGCAGGTAACTTTTCAATTATTCAGGCTTTTATTCTTATTCCACTGTTACTTATAGCTGCTTTTGCTTTAGCAATGTTTGTGTCTTGGGAATTTGCAGTCGTAGTGGCTTTGTATTTGATGTTGACGTCACTTTACAGCTTCTGGATTAAACGTCTAGTTCTGATTGATGTCATTATGCTAGCGATGCTTTATACGACTCGAATTATTGCAGGAGCTGTTGCGCTTAGAGAGATTCCCTCTTTTTGGATTCTTGCCTTATCCATGTGTCTTTTTCTCAGCCTTGCTCTTATGAAGCGTTACACAGAACTGAGGGAATTGCGGATTAAAGGTAAGCTAGAAACAAAGGGGAGAGGCTACCATACAGATGACTTAGAGCTACTCTTACCTTTTGGCGCAGCGAGTAGTTATGGTGCAGTCATTATATTAGCCTTATATATAAACAGCAATCAGGTAGTTCGTAACTATAGTCAACCTGAGTTCATCTGGTTATTATGTCTTTTTCTACTTTATTGGACAACAAGAGCGTGGTTGTTAGCTTATAGAGGTGAGATGAATAGTGATCCTATTATTTTTGCACTTCGAGATAGAGCTAGTTGGGTTATAGCATTTTTATCTATAATTGTGATTATGTTTGCACTATGATGGGTGCATCCGCAAATTGGAGGATGACAAAAATTGAGGCTTGTAACCAAATGTGTGATATATGTGATGCGAATGCACCTCTTTATTTGTGGCGGTTTCTTGCACTATGTTCTAGAAATGTGCTCATTCTTCTTTATTTGCCAAACCCCAATATGATAGGTGAACTGTGATAAGGAAGGGAGTTGACCATGCCTAATAAGATGCCTAATAAGAGCTTTAGTTGGGGAGCACTTCCATTTTCTGGACCACAGCAACAGCTTGTTTCAGTTGATGATTTTTCCTTAGAAAAAGAGCGAAGCTTTCTTCCTTATGGTAATGGCATGAGTTATGGAGATAGTTGTTTATCTGCTTCAGGAACACTTTTAGATTTTCGGTCATTAGATAATTTTATTTCCTTTAACAGCCAAACAGGTCTTTTAAAGTGTCAGGCGGGCGTATTACTCAGTGAGATTTTAAGAGTTTTTGTACCCAAGGGATGGTTTTTACCTGTAACACCAGGTACGAAGTACGTCACTGTTGCAGGTGCAATTGCCAATGATGTTCATGGTAAGAACCATCATTTTAGTGGGAATTTTGGGCATCATGTTCAGTCTTTTGAACTAGAGCGTTCGGACGGAAGCTGTTTAATTTGTAGCCCCACACAAAATAGCGATTGGTTTGCAGCAACAATTGGTGGCTTAGGGCTGACTGGAATGATTACATGGGCTGAAATCCAGTTAAAGCCAATTAATAGCACAAGTATAGATGTAAAAAACATACGCTTTGAAAATCTCAAAGAGTTTTTTGAAATATCAACAAAGGTAGACAAGGACTATGAATATACGGTTGCATGGATTGATTGTTTAGCAAAAGGTGAGTCTATGGGGCGCGGTATTTTCATGCTTGGGAATCATGTTAAAGAGCAAGATGAACTCAAAACACGTGAACTTAAAACACGTGAACTTAAAACACGTGAACTTAAAACACATAGCTCCCGTCGTATTAGTGTGCCGATCAAATCACCTTTTTCATTGGTTAATCGACTAACGCTACCTGTGATGACGAACGTTTATTACCGCAAACCTATTAAGGCTCAAGAAATTAAGCACTACAATGCTTACTTTTATCCTTTAGATGCAATCTCTTCGTGGAACAAGGTATATGGACCAAAAGGCTTTTTTCAATACCAAAGTGTTATTCCTATGGATGTTAGCTACGAGGCAACAAAAGAAATGTTGACTGAGATAGCTAAGCAAGGCACAGGTAGTTTTTTAGCAGTCCTCAAAGTGTTTGGAGATATTGAGAATAGAGGACTCATGTCTTTTCCTCAGAAAGGAACAACCTTAGCTTTAGATTTTCCAAATAATGGCGCTGTGAGTGAGCGACTTTTTAAACGACTTGATGCTATTGTTGCATCTGCAGGTGGACGTTTGTACGCAGCCAAAGATGCTCGTATGCCAGCTCAGTTTTTTAAAGATAGTTACACAAATTGGGAAAAGCTTGAAACTATGCGGGATCCTGCGATTCTTTCATCTTTTTGGAAGCGTGTGGTTTTTTGAATAAAAAGGGGTGCGTCGCACTTCAAGTTAGAAGATAATTTTAAGGTTGAAAGCATGTTTTCAAGCGAAGTGCGAAAACTGCCCAAGTGTGTCCTAGATAGTAGAGCAAATGTTTTTGTATAGCCATATATGTTTTCAAGCGTAGGCGGGATATATCCAATAAAAGAAGGTTTCCGATTTCGTGTGTATTGGTTCAAGTCAAGCTGATTAAATCAATGATTACACAAGTCGATACACGAAATCTGGTAAACCGTCCAATAAAAAGGGTGTTTTGATTATGAATAAAGAGAACGAGATACTACAGTCTGTCATTATATTTGGTGCGACATCAACTTTGGCGAAGTGTATGATTCGTCAATTAGCTGAAACGGGTTCAGCATTGTATCTGGTTGCTCGTAACCAAGAAAAGTTGCAAGTCGTTCATGATGATGCCCTTGCCCGTGGTGCTAAAGCGTGTGGCTTTTCTGTGATGGAATTTAACGAGGAAAGTGATTATGGGCAAATCTTTGATTTAGCGACTAAAGATATCGGTGTTTTAGATACTTGTATTATTGCCCATGGCACACTGTCAGATCAGCAGGCGTGTGATGACTCTGAAGAGGTTATGTTAAGAGAACTAGAGAATAATATGTTGTCTTACTTAAAGATAATGCGTCTAGCAGCTAATCTTTTTAGTAAATATAAAAATGGCATAATTATTCCTATTGGCTCTGTCGCTGGAGATCGTGGAAGACAGAGTAATTATTTATACGGTACGGCAAAAGCTGCGGTGGCTACTTATGCATCTGGTCAGAGAAATAGACTGTATCCTGATGGTGTACATGTTTTGACAGTGAAACCCGGATTCATTGATACTGCCATGACAGCACATCTGAAAAAAGGTTTATTGTGGGCGCAGCCTGAAGCTGTATCCTCAGCAATACTGAAAGCTGCTCGTAAGAAAGTAAATGTATTATATGTGCCATTTTTTTGGTACTATATAATGTTTATTATTAAAGCAATACCAGAACAAATTTTTAAAAGACTGAAGTTGTAATTACAACAATGTATAGTATCTTTAGATTATTTTTATTCCTAATCACATTTGTTTTTACGCTGTCATGGTTTTTACCGATGACACCTGCAGTTATAGCAAATGGTCTAGACCCATCTTGGAAAGCGACGTTAAACTATGCGTTTCTTGAGAAACTTGCTTTTGGGCGAGATGTGATTTTTACCTATGGTCCATTGAGTTTCTTAAATACGAATATGTTTCATCCGTCACTTTATGGCTTTGTATTTGTTTTTCAAGTGTTGGTTGCATTTGTGTTTGCAGCAATTTCAGTTGTTGTGTTGAATGTTCAACGAAATATTGTTGTTAAGGCATTACTTTATTTAACAGTGCTGGTTATTGCCATACAGGCAAGTGCAGTTGTTGATAATTTAAATTTGGCTTTACCTGTTTTACTCGTTATTGTTGTGGGAATTCAAAGCCTTACTAAAGACAATCGAGCTTTTCTTAATGGGATAATAGTGCTGTTGATACTGTTGATGTCATTAACACTCCTAGCTAAAGGTTCTTCTCTTTTAATTGTTATTCCTGTTGTTCTCCTGTTGGATTTTGTTCGTGTTTTGGGAAAAAGATTACCTATCTATACAGTTGCAATAGCGTTACTAACAGCTATTACTTGGATTATCATTGGGCAGCCGATTTCAGCCCTGCCACATTATTTGGTTACCTTATTTGAAGTTGTTCGAGGCTATAGTGAAATGGCAATAGATGGACCGATGAAAAATGTCTATACGATTTTGCTCTGTGCTTTAGCTTTAGTTATTGGATTTGTTGTTTTGATCTTTACAAGTTTTAAGCAGTTTTTAAGTATCAGAGATACAAAATCTATAGATGCAGTCAGTTATCTAATTATTGGTTTGTTGAGTATCGCTTTAGTAGTCTTTTTAAGCTTTAAGAGTGGCTTTGTAAGACATGATGGACATGAGACTTTAGCGTTTTTCGGGATTTTTATTGCGGCATTATTTTTTGGAATACTGTACTTTTCTTTTTCAAAACCGAGACTGATTACTTTGATTCCTGTGCTTTTAAGTATCAGTGTTTGTGTTTTTTATTATGGAAAGTATATGCAAGATAATTTTTACAAAAACCAGAATTACTTCTTGCTATCTGCCCAAAACGCTTTTTATACACAACCTGTAGAGGGGTATAGATTTATTCGGAGGGGGATTGCGACTCGAGCCCACTCCCAACCCTTTTCTGAACCCTTTTTGATTTCACTCCTTGGTGATACCTATGACTTAGAAAAGCAATATGCACAACTATCTGCAAGAGTGACGCTACCAGATTACCTTACTGATAAGACGGTTGATATTTTCCCATGGGAACAGTCATTGATATTGTCTAAAAAGCTAAATCTTTCTCCTCGCCCTGTCATACAGAGTTACTCGGTCTATACAGAAAGCCTTGTGAAAAGAAACGTTGCCCATTATCTTTCAAGCGATGCTCCTGACTACATTGTCTTTTCTGTTCAAACCATAGATGATCGTTATCCTTCAATGGATGACGGGTCGCTTTGGCCAATTATTTGGCGTCGTTATCAAGCGATTGATTTAGTGGGTGGATATTTAATTTTACAAAAACGGGCAGATGTAAATGTTGTTGATATTAAGAAAGTAAATGCTGAAAGCTATAGCGTTAGTTTAGGTGAAACCATAACTGTTGATAATCTAGCTGTTACTTCAGGTAACGGTACTTTACTTTGGTTAAGAGGGGAGGTTTCTAAAAACTGGTGGGGCAAGATAGTGAGTTTGCTTTTTAAAGCCCCGATTTTTAGAGTGGTGATACATTTTGATGATGGCTCGAGCCAGACCCATCGTATCCTCCCATCGATTTTTGAAAGTGGTTTCCTTCTATCTCCCTATGTTGCTAGTGCATCAGACTTTGCATTTAGCCAAAGTAGTCAAACTGCAGCTACACCGTCGCTGAAAAATGTAAAAAGTATTCAGTTTGTTGATACGCCACAAGTACGTCGCTTCTACAATCACAAGGTGAATGTGACTTTTGAAATTTTGGAACAAGACAACGAATTTATAGCCAGTGAACTTAAGCAACATATAAAAAATCATGAGCTATTTACTGATATAGTAGATAGCGATGCTTTTACAGTAGCTAATGGTAAACAGTGGAATCGTGACTGGCTGAAAGGCAGAGATGTTCTTTTTGCCCATGCGGATTCTCGTGCAGAGCTGAATCTTGAGGCACTTAAGTTGTCATCTTACGAGCACAATAATAAAATAAATGTTGAATATGGCATTGCTGAAGGGGCATATTCTGGAGATGCAAAAACAAATGGTGTTATTTTTAATGTCATTGGCATAAATGCAAATGCAGAACAAACTGCACTCTTTTCTGATACTTTAGACCCCTTAAATGATA
>CALDTA010000299.1:0-4592 GCA_937924455.1 uncultured Deinococcales bacterium | reverse complement strand
ATAGCTAAGGTCTTATAGCTTAGGTAACAATATACTTAAAACACCTAGATGAAGATTCAAAGCTTATAAGCCATATGGAATCTCGAAAGCCTTATATATCAAGGTTTTTCAAAGTGAGTATTTAAAGCTCAAAGGCGTTTTAGCATTGGGTGCGTTAAATAAGTTATTACCCAATATTACGTGGAAACGCTAGTAATATTCGAAAAAAATAGTCAACTTTTTTACAAGATAATCGTGTCGTCAGGTTGCGTAGGAATCTTGATATAGAAAGTGCTACCACGTCCTACCTTTGATTCAACCCAGATGGTACCGCCATGTTTTTCAACTGCCATTTTACAAAAGGTTAGACCCATGCCTGTATCATAGCGGTCGTGTACGGTGTGTCTTGATTGCTCAAAGGCATTGAAGATACGGCGTTGATCTGCTTCAGGGATACCTTCACCATTGTCACGGACACTTAAGAAGTAAGCTTCACCTTCGCGCCATGCACGAAAGTCAATGTAACCATCTCGACGAGTATGCTTAATTGCATTAGATAGCAAGTTGGTGATGACTCGGCGAAGCAAGCCTTGGTCAGCAAAGATGCGCTTGGCATCTGGTGTAATGATGACATCAAAATTACGCTCACTTGGGTTGCCAGTTGCATCGTGTAAAGCTTTTTGCACCAAATCATTTAAGTCTTCGATCCATTCAGGATTGTATGGCATTTGCCCTTCACGCATACGGCGAACGTCGAGGATGTTTGAGGCAAGGGTTAGCAGGTGCTGTGACTCAGTGTTGGCTAAGGTTAAGAGCTCGAGCACATCATCTTGCCCCGTAGAACTTACATCGGTACTAGCCTTAAGCATATCAATGCTGTGATCCAATAAGCCCATGACACTGGCAATTGGGCTTTTTAAGTCATGCACCAGCATATGCGTCAAATCTTCTTTGATTCGCTCAGATTCTTTATAGTCTTTTTCTATATCTCTCAGCTTTGCTAGTTCGTGTTGTAAGACTGCTTGAGAGCTTTGTTTAGTTAGCAATTGCTTAATATAGGTTTGAAGTAAAACAGGTTTGATAGGCAAACTAAGATAGATGTCTGCACCTGAATTGATTAATTCCATTTGTCGGCTTGAACCGCCTTTGCCAAGTACAACAATAGGAATATTTGCTAAGCTTTCTCGTCTACGAAGCAAGGCTATCAGATTATGCTCTTGAACACTGGCAATAAATTCGTCCTCAATGAGTAAGGCTCTGGGAGCAGTATGCCGAATATTGACGAGTAAGTCCTCAGCATTGGCAGTGACTTTGGGTTCTAACTTAAGACTTTTTGCTAGAGGTGCCATGCTCTCACCACGTTTTTCTGTTTTCATGGCGATTAGGATGTGCTGACTTTGACTTTGTTGTGTAGAAGAACCCATTACTTTAAACCTATCGACTTGATTAGCTACTGGAAGCTTAGAATTTAATTTTTAGCAAGTGTTGTTTAAAATCTAATACTGCTTTTTAGGACTGTATTGTTTTCACACAACATAATTGGTATTGCCAAGCTTGCTATTCAAACTACCTTTTTTTGCAACTTTTGATGACGTAATGATTCATTACTTTAACTAAATAAATTCATTTAATCATCATTAAAAATATATTACCTTACTCAGATACAATTAATAGACATGATTTTTCACATCTTACAAAGTTCTGAACATACATGTGCCGTAATATGGCGAGTGTTACTCTAGACATAACGATATAAGCCATGTCATTTGGGTATCAATTGTTGTAGATTAAATACTAATTGAATACCGACTAAATTAAAAAAAGTTACAACAGTAAAAGTAAATAGAAACAAATGTAAAGAAAGCAGTGCGAAAACTATGACCATTAATAATGAGAGTGATATTAAGTATAACGAGAAACTTACAACCATTGCAAAGGCATTATTAGACTGGCAAGGACCCATTATCATTGTGGCGCATATTGATCCAGATGGTGATGCATTGGGGAGTACTTTGGCTTTGAAAAGAGCTTTAGATAGTGCATCCAAAGCGAGTAAGTTACTCATGGATGTACCACGTTATTTAGATTTTTTAGCTGTAGAAGGTGAAATCTCACCTGCAATGGAGACTTTAGAGCCAGATACGCTGCTAGCTATTTTGGATGTATCAGAACGAGGGCGTGTTTGGGGTGTGCCAGCGGAAGCTATAGATAACGCTGCTTTTGTTGTCAATATTGACCATCATGGCACAAATGATCGCTTTGGTGATTTGGCGTGTGTTGCGCCAGATAAAGCAGCAACCTGTCAGATGATTAAAGATTTGGTTGATATTATGGAGATTTCTTGGACAACTGAAATAGCAACACCTTGCCTGACAGGTATTCTGACAGATACGGGCAATATGCGCTTTGCGAATACTAATGCCACTGTGCTCAGAGATGTTGCTAGTCTTTTAGAAGTAGGCGTTGCTTACGCTGAACTTACAGATAGATTGCAGTGGCGTCATCCAGATTACTACCGAGTGCTTGGTAAGGTTATGTCTACAGTAGAGTTTCCGCTAAATGGTCTTGTTTCAACAGTTGAAATGACAAAAGCGATGAAAGAAGAACTTGGTCCTATCTCAGATGATTCTTCGGATTATGTAGGTCAGATTCGCTATGCAGAAGGTACACACATAGCTATTTTCTTTCAAGAACGAGAAGATAAAATCAAAGCTTCTGTTCGTTCTAGGGGAGAGGTATCTGCACAAAATATTTGTGTAGCACTTGGTGGTGGTGGGCATAAGCCTGCTGCTGGGGTGAGCTTTACGGATATTAGTTTTGAAGAGGCTAAAGCTAAGGTGTTGGCAGAGGCTAAAAAAGAGCTCGAGCGCCACAACTTGATATAATGATGGACCTAACACGAGATTTTACAGCCACTGCCTTTGTCGTGTGGCAAGGCAAAGTCCTCCTTCATCAACACAAAAAACTAGCTATGTGGCTACCCTGTGGTGGACACATAGACCCAAACGAACTGCCTGATGAGGCAGTTAAAAGAGAATCACTTGAAGAATCAGGGGTTGAGATCGAGCTTATTGGTGAAAAAGTTTTAGATGTTGATGATCCAGTCCAACTCGTGCGACCACGTGGCATTCAATTAGAATTTATCCACGAAGGTCATGAACACATTGACCTTATCTACTTTGCTAAACCAGTCAAAGGCTATGACGGCTATCTTTTACCAGAAGATAAAAGTTTAGGTTGGTATGGTCCAGATGAGCTAGCAAGCATGGATTTAACAGAAGAAATAAAAGAGTGGACACAGCTTGCCCTTAAAGAATTAGTTTAGAGCGCTAGCTAGGTTGAATTGTTTGAGGCACGGTTGGATAAGACTGTGTCTCATTTTCTTGAATGGTGGTACTTTCACTTGAGTTATCACTTGAGCTATCACTTGAGTTATCAGTAGATGGTGTATCGGTTATATGAGTAGTAGTAATAGGTATTTGTGTAATGTTGTGCTTTAGTCGGATGCAGACTTCTTCTACCCTTAAACCATCAACCTTTTCAACGATGATGTCACCGTGTGCAAAGCTGACGACATCACCTACTTCAACCTGACGAGCTAAACGTCCAAAGACAAACCCACCAATAGATTCTTCTTCAGCATCACCAAAGTCAAGGTTGTGCTCTCTTGCTAACTCATCTAGTCTGACAGTACCTTCAACAATAAGGTTGCCACCTTCAAGCTCTTCAATTTCTAAGCTTGCTTCGTCAAATTCATCGTTGATGTCTCCAACAAGTTCTTCAAGCAAGTCTTCCAAGGTCAAAATACCAGACATACCACCAAATTCATCAACAATCACAACAATGTGTTCTTCACGTAGTTTACGGAGTAAGTTAGTTGCGGTGGCAGTTTCAGGCATAAAGCCAACAGGGCGCACATAGTCTCTGAGACTATCTAGCTGAAGATCTTGTCCCAAAACACTCAAATCTTTGATGTGAATATAGCCAGTTACTTCATCAGGATTATTCTCACAGTAAGGGTAGCGGGTAAAGCCACTTTCGTCGATTTTTTCTAGAATAGTTTCTTTAGTATCTTCGCTAGAGAGCCAAACTACTTTTGCTCTTGGAATCATCAAGTCGCCTGCATCTAGCTCACTAAAGTCAATGACATTTTTAAGCATGTCTTTTTCGTCATCGTTTAGATGGCTATCTGCTAGGTTATCAGCAAGTAAGTTACGCAGTTTGCGAGATTGTGAAACAGGTTCTTTGTTTTCAACACCTAAGCGACTAAAGCCAAACTTGTAGAGTGCTAGTAGCATGTTTGTGGGAACAGCAACAATTCTGTTCCAGATGTTAACTGGTTTTGATAGACGTACTGACAAAGACTCGGCATTGATTTCTGCAAAGCCTTTGATGCTTTGTCGGGTGCCAGCATAGAGCAAGACAAGCAGCACAATGCTCAATACAAATAAAATACTTCCAAAAGGTTGCCTAATGGCGTTCATGCATACTTGAAACAATGCACTTAAGCTGAGCCATGCAAAGAGCATAGAGCTAATGCTTTGTCCGAGTTGCGAGCTAGCAAGCAATTTAGACAGTCTTTCCTCAGTACTTTTGTTTTGGGGGAGGCTTGA
>CALDTA010000298.1:0-4037 GCA_937924455.1 uncultured Deinococcales bacterium | reverse complement strand
TATCTGGCTATGTTGCTTGGTCTTTTGAAGGGAATGGCATCCGTACACGTACATCATTCCTACAAGGTTTTCGTGCTTTAGGTTTGGACTACATTGAACTTCCTAATCTTTTAAAGACATCTGAACGAGTAGAGGACTTAGCAGGGTATCTTGATGACTACTACGAAGCTTATGTTATTCGAGAATCTAACCATGAGCGATTAAGTGCCTTTGCAAATGCTTCCAAACGTCCTGTTATCAATGCAATGTCTAGTGAAGGTCATCCGTGCGAGGTACTTGCAGATGCTTATTATCTAGAAACTGAGTTTGGGAAACTTGAAGACGTTAAGCTTGGTTTATGGGGTCCACCAACGAATGTTTTTAAGTCGTGGTATCACTTAGCTCAAGTTTTTGGTTTTACTATTTGGCACTATTGTGATATTGAATTTCACAGCTCTATACAGAATGTTGTTTTCAGTGATGAGCTACTCAATCCAATCGATGTTCTTATAACGGATGGTTGGTCAAAAGACTATAAAAATACTAAATGGTCCTTGACTTTAGAGCATCTGAATCAACTAGGAAACCCCAAACTTTTACCTGTACCTCCATTTACAATTGGACAAGAGGTAAGTTTTGATCCTGTAAATAATGCTGCTTTTGTTGGCTATGGGCAGAAGAAGTTGCTTTTAAACACACAACAAGCAATTCTCTTATTTCTTCTGAGGAGTAAGAACATTAGAGGCTAGATACTAATTATAAGTTATTGCTGAAAAACGATTTTGATTGTTAGACTTATCAAGATAGAAATTATTACGACCTCGATTTTTAGCTTGATAAAGTGCTTGATCAGCTTTTAATATCAGAAGCTCGAGCATCATGGTTTCATTTGGAACCAAAGTACATATCCCCATACTCAAAGTTACTTGTGGAATCGTTAATGATGCTTTGTGCGGTAACGCTTTATCAAGTAGCGCAGTATGAACCTTTTCTGCGACATCACACGCTCCTGCTTCACCAGTATCAGGCAAAACAATTGCAAACTCTTCACCACCATACCTTGCGACAAAATCTCGTGGATAATGAACTTCACTAGCAAGTATCCTTGCAACTTCTCTTAAGCATTCGTCCCCTTGCAGGTGACCATAGTTATCATTGTAAAGCTTAAAATGGTCGATGTCACAAAGGATGAGACTGATTGGTTTGCCTTGTTGTTTGTGCTCGAGCCATTGCTCTTGTAAGTACTGATCGAAAGCTGCACGGTTATTTAAAGCAGTTAAACCATCTTGCATTGCTTTTTCAGCAAGTAGGGTATTTGCTTGACGGAGTTCTAATTCTGTTTTTTTATGCTTAGTAATTTCAGCTTGCAATTCTAAAGTTCTTTTATTTACTAACCTTTCTAAAGAGGAGGCATAGGTCAAAACTTCTTGCCTTTTTAAAGTAACTTGTATGGCATTGCTGATGTCACGACGTAACAATGCAGATATCATTTCGAACTCTATTCCATCAACACCATTTGAAGAAAAGTCTTGAACTTCAACCACCATATAGCCATAGAACTCTTTCACACCCACAAGAGAAAACATCACAAAATGTTCTTCACTAGAAAGAACTTTTTCGCTAAGTTCTTGAACAACATTGCTGCTGTTCATTTCTAGACCCACCAAATCCACTTGCTTTCCCCCGTGATAACTAAGCATGACTACCAAATCAGCATCTTCCCTAAAATGCTTTTCATTAGTCAAGCCATAAGCTTTATCTAAAATAATATAAAATTGATTTATATTCTGTTTCACTAAGTGATTACTTAGGAAATCCATAAGTTCAGCATTACTGTCTTGAGACCACAATTGACTTGAATCAAGAAGATTTATATAGTTTTGACGAATGTTAATATTCAGCTCATAGTTTTGATACTTCGCTAAATTAACCAAGCACCTACGAGCCTCTTGAAAAAAGATATGTGCATCTTGAATCTTTGTATTATCGCTGTTAGTCATCATCGGATGCAGCATCAAAACATCTAGCCATTCATAACATATATCGTAATCTGTACTATGAAGTGCAAATTGCTTTAAGACGTGTTGCCAAACGTTTAGTAACATCTTCATATTTATAGTTGAATGCATGTACTGCTCAAAAGCAGCATTGATTCCGTTGGGCAAGGAACTATAGTTATTACTAAGTGATAACTCCTCTTGTTTCCCACAAGATGCACGAACTATTAATTCTGATGATAAGCAAACACTACGACAAGCATCTTGAGTAACCTGTTTATTATCTAAAAGGTCACATAATAACTCCACTGACCTTTTAACTAAATCTTGTATGGGTTGCTTTACTGTTGTTAAAGGAGGCAAGGTTAACGAACTTGTATAAGTATTGTCAAAACCAACGACTGCTATATCTTCAGGAATACATATATTTAACTTTGTCAATGCTTGCATCGCACCAATTGCCATGGCATCATTTGCTGCCACAATGACATCAATTGAACGTCCTGATGCAACAAGCTCCTTTGTTAAGTCTTCAGCCTTCCGCCCATGAAACTCTCCTGTAACACACAGAGTTTCATCTAGTACTAAACTACGCTTATCAAGTTCCTGACGAAAAACATCTTCACGTAACTGAGAATCAAAATTATCCTTATAGCCTCGAATAAACGCAAAATGCTTGTGATTACATTCATCACATAAATGCGCCATAAGGTCTTGCATACCTTTACGTTGGTCATTAACGACACTAGCATAGCCTTCAACAGCTCTTCCTAAAACCACAACTGGTAAGTTTTTAGTTTCAAGAAATGCTTTAAAGGCTTCATTACTAAGAAAATTACTAATTCCTGCAAGGACAATAATGCCATCTAGGCTATCTTCATTCACGACATCATATAGACGATTAGCCATTCGAAGATCTGCACGAGGGTTGTTTATGATGTCGCCAACAAATGTCAACATCTGGAAACCCGAATCAGATAACATCTGTCTCATTGGTTCCAGAAACTGGTTTTGATACTCGCCTAAATAATCAACAAGCACAGCGATTTTTGGATTGTCTAGATTTTTCATCTAACACCTGCTTATTGTCCTAAGCACAAACAATTTGAATAAAACCAAGTCAAATAAAACCAAGTCAAGATGTTATAAGCTTCGCTATTGCACTCAACTCTAATAAAGCATCTCTAAAGCATCTATAGTAAAGGTATACTAATACTGTAGAGCAAACAATAAACTGATTTTAAATCCTTTTACAGCCCTATCTAGCTAACGTTTTTACAAATAAAAGCTATGCACCTATAAATTTCTCTCAGCGTGACAATCACGCAATTTTTTTGACTACAGAAAGTACTATATGAGTAACTATTTTAATGATCTTGGACAACCGATTGGTTTCCCCACTCCAAACTGGCAAGCCTGTCAAACACCACCAACCACACCTATACCTATCCAAGGTAACTATTGTCATTTAGAAGCTTTAGATGCAGCAAAACATGCTGAAGATTTGTTTCATGCCTATAGGCAAGATACTGATGGCACAATCTGGACTTACCTGCCCTATGGTCCATTTGAAGACCTAGAAACATACAAAAGATTGCTCGAAACATGGTCACAAAGTAAAGACCCTCTTTTTCATGCCATTGTGGACAAGGAAACAAACAAAGCAATTGGTATTGCTAGTTACTTACGCATTGAGCCAGAAGTAGGGGTGATTGAAGTTGGGCATATTAACTATTCGCCAGAATTACAAAAAACACCAGCAGCAACTGAAGCTATGTACCTCATGATGAAGCGTGTTTTTGATGAGCTTGGTTATAGACGTTATGAATGGAAATGCGATTCACTTAATGCTGGTTCAAAAAGCGCAGCAGAGCGTTTAGGCTTTAGTTACGAAGGTATCTTTCGACAAGCTACGATGTATAAAAACCGCAATCGGGATACCGCTTGGTTTTCTATTTTGGATAGCGAATGGTCAGCGATGAAGAAGGCTTTTGAGAGTTGGCTCGAGCCCAGCAACTTCCACCCTGATGGTCAACAAATAAAACGCTTAGCCGATTTTAG
>CALDTA010000297.1:0-2903 GCA_937924455.1 uncultured Deinococcales bacterium | reverse complement strand
CTGTTTCAGAGATAGCTCTAGAGAATACACCCCTAGAGTTACTTGGTCAAAGATTTGTAGCTAATGGTGTCATGCGTCTTTTGCCTGAATCAGAGCCAGAGATTGATGTCATTTTTCAGACAACTGATTTACAGACAACTGATTTACAGAAAACTGGGTATCAAGTAGTAGCGAAAGGCACTTTGGATAATCTTACTTTGCAAAGCAATGTACCTGCCTTAACAGATATATTTAATGATGGGCGTTTTGTTACAACACAAGATGTATTGTTGCAGGGCAACCTAAATCTACCTGCAAAACAATTGGAAATATCTATTCCTATTAGCCCTGCGGCGCCTATGGTTGTCTTAGGAGCATCGCAACCTGATACGCGACCTGATACGCAACCTGAGACCGAAGCAGTCAAGGTTATGGCTCGCTGGCAGGAAAATCAAGATATAGATGTTGAGCTTTTATACGATGCATTGCGGGTAAATACACGCTTTAGCTCACCTATTTCTCTTGAAAATTTGACAGTAAATCTTATAGGTAGGGCTGAAGTTGATGCTTTGGCAGACTTATTTAATTATAACGTCAGTGGTGTTTTAGACACTAAAGAAGCTCCAATTACGATTTCATTCACTGAATCATTTTCCGCTATAAATACTGGAATAAATACTGCAATAAATACTGTAGGTGATGCAGTCTTCATTGGTTTTGTTGAAGGGCAATCTGTAAATGCTGAGTTGCAAGGACAAGGTGAGCAACTTACAGGTGCTGTTCAAATATCTATTTTGGGACAGAATCAGACACTTACAGGTGAGTTATACCCTCAGTTAGCAGTCACAACAGATATTCCTTACTTAGGTGATGTTTTACTATCAGGCACGCCTGATGCTTTAAAAGTTTCTGGGCAAGGTGTTTTAGATGTCCAACAGTTAGTATCAGAGCTAACACTAACGCAACTGTCTGACCTTTATATTGCGTCTCAGCCTTGGCAAATAGTTGCTAATGTGAATGAGCAAAAAGCAGTGTTGGATATTGGTGATTCTAGAGCTGAGTTAATCTGGTCTGAACAAGTAGGTCAACAAGTAGGTCAACAAGCCTTGGCATGGTCACTAGTTGGAGATATTAATCAACAAGCAACTTGGCAAAATGTGCCAGTTAGTTTAACTGGGAGATTAACGCATAGCTCAGAACAAGTAAGTGAAGAATTCAATGGTAGTTTAATGCTTGATACGATTCCTGTTGCAGTTTCTGGTAATCGTGAAAAGCTTGACTTTAACGTTACAAGTTCTATTCAAACTATTTTAAAAAATACTTTCGTTACTAACTTTGTGGATGCTGACGTATCCAGCCTAATAGTGCCTATAGCTAATGAAGTTTTGAATCTGCAAGGAAGCTATGATTTAGCTTCAGGAAATTATGAGCTTGCTGGACAAGTAGCTGATTTGAATTTAGTGGCTGATAGTAGTTTAGCTGATGTAGTACAGATTGATGGCTCTACTGAACTACTTCGACGTATTGATTGGGGTCAGTTATCGCCTGCTTTGGGGAATATAGTGGGCTCGAGCCTCACAACAGCCTCCACTTTATCATTGAAAACTGATTTAACTTCAAGACTTGATGTTGAATTAGACGGTGGCGCAGTCAGAGCAGTTATCCCATTAGATAGATTGAACAGATTGGGCAGGGCAATAGCAAATGAGTCATCACCGTTACAGCTTGAAACAACGGTTGCGGGCTTGCAAAATTTTATAGGGGTACAGCAAGTATCCCAGATACCTTTAAAGGCAGTGCCTGAAACACTATCAAGAACACTATCAAGTTTATTTCCCCCTGAAGAAAAGATACAGCTACAAGGTGATTTGCAAGCTCAAAGGCTAAAGCTAGTTATAGGGTCTGATGCCTTCAGTTTTACAATCAACAATTGGGAAGGTGATGTAGCAGATTACAGCATTTACATTTCCTCTCAAGTTTTGAATAGTCTGCAAGCACAAAGCTCTTCTTTGCTGCAAGATGTTGTATCTGCTGAGCTGATTTCAATTTTGCTAGGTGATGCAAATTTAGCTGCAACTTTAACTATAGACGGAACATATAATTTTGTAACGCAAGATGTCGATGCAATGCTAAGAAATGAAAGCTTGACACTCGATCTTTCAGCCAATTTGAATGCACAAGATGCTATTGCAATAAATGCTGATAGTTCTATAGCTGTTTTAAGTTCTATTGCCAATTCTGTCGAACTAACCAACCCTCAACTTAAACAAGTCGTGAACGATTACCTAAGTATTTTCGATGCTAGCGATAGCTTTTCTATAAAGGCAGCATATAGCTTGGCGGGTGCGTATGAAGCTGATTTGACTATTAATCAGCTTGGCAGACCTCACACTATTGGGCGAGTATCAAAGGCTGTAGATAACAGTGATATGGTTTTTTCGCTCAAAGCACCAGCGCAAGTAATAGAACAACTAGCTTTATCAACTTCGCTACCTTCAGTAGTTCAGACTGCTATTCCATATCTATCTTTAAAAGAGACTATAGATGTAAATGGTGTTTATTATCTTGACACTAAGGAGTTTGAGCTGGATGCCTTTTTGCGTCACCAATCATATAACCAAGAGGATGCTACAAGTCAACTGAAGTTAAGGCAAGCTACAGACAGTACTCTAAATATAGATGCGAACTTACCTGCTTCTATCGCTAGTAGAATCATATTTCAGACAACACAGTTGCCTTTAGAGCTGAGAAATGTTTTAGAAAATGCCACACTTAATAGTAGGCTTGATGCTCAAGGGAACTATAGTTTAGTAAATCAAGATTTTGACTTTGACTTTAAGTTAATTAGTGCTAGGCAAGAACAATTCCCATTTAGTTTGAGGACGAATCCAGAAATAGCTAGTAATGTGCTTCGTGTAGATTCT
>CALDTA010000296.1:0-2718 GCA_937924455.1 uncultured Deinococcales bacterium | reverse complement strand
AGATATACAAAAGCCAGATATACAAAGTCAGTCAATTTGACGTCTTGGCTTTACTAATAGCGCCATATCTGTTTGGAATTTATATTTGAGCAATACATCTTGAGATACTTCCATGTAAGGACCAAGTTTTTCTTGAGGTTCAGCATTGAAGTGTAAAATTTGACCATTGGGGTGTTTACATTTTACCTCTGTAATTGGATAGTTGAGCTGCTTGCTCCAAGCTTTCAGGATTTTTCTATCAATCGCAACTGTTTCTGTTGATAAATCTTCATCACTTAAGCGAATGACTAAGCGTGCAACCCTTACTTCTGGTTTACGAACTGCCAGTACTTCGTTTTCAATCAAGCGTTGAACAAGTGTCTTGATGTTTTCAACGTTCATACCTGTTTCAATGGCCATAGTTTGCACTGTGCGCTGCCCGTCAATGAGACGTAATATTGCGATGTCGTTTGCACTGAGTTTGAGGTTCGCATTTTTTAACTTATCGTTTAGATTGTCTTGATCAATGAAGTACGGAATGGCAAGCGAGGGTAGTTTTTTTGCATTATCGGCAATACGTGCTTCTTCTGCTGTACCAAGTGCTTGCAGGAGCAACATATCAGTGTTTTTGTTAATAGTGTGCTCTAGAGAGGTCATTGTGCTATCGGTAGCACTGTCTAAAGCGAAAAAGCTAAAGTTGCTATCTTGCGTACTTTTGTCGATAAAAAGTGTTTTTATCGCGTCTTCACCTGTTTGCTCATTGAGTTCGGCGTGAACAATTTTGCCACTTTCAAAGTAGACGGTTGCTTCGCCAGTTGGGTGATCAATTTTGAGATTGCCTGTTTGTGTTGAATTGCTGAGAAGCTGTAACAAATCAGACAGTGAAAAGATGCCTAGATTGCCAGTCATAGTCTTTCCACACTTTCTTGTAGGGTATAGGTCTTGTCGTATCTCATAAAATTACCAAATAATTAAGATGCTGTTTATTATATGTTTTTTAATAGGTCATATAAATAATGACACATTAAACCCTAGTTTAAAAGAAGATTAGGACTCTGTGACATTAGTGATTCAAATTTTGATTAAATCATTATGCAGAAGTGACCTTGGCATTCAGAGTTTTTAGAGCTCAAAGTAAATAACAGCATTAGACAACTCATGGTACACGACAATTAGTTGCAAAGCCTTATATTTAGGTTAAATTGCACTAATCTCACATTTTTCTTGCTAAGCTTGTGCATTATGAAGCGCAGTCATTCTCTTTTTTTGCTTATTTTTCTTCTTGCAAGCTTGCTTATTTTTACAAGCTGTGGAGAATTCAATACGCCTGGAGACCCAATTAGTATTCGTTCAAATTCACCCAGAGAAGCCTACCTTGATGAACAGTATGCACATCTTATTCGGGTTACTGGTGGTTTAAACAGCTACAGCTACAAGATTGAAAAAGGTAGTTTGCCTCCTGGACTTAGTTTGAGTACTTCGGGAGGGATTCGTGGTGTACCAACTACAGAGGGTACGTATAGCTTTACAGTTGTTGTAAGCGATGCAAACTTATCAACGACTTTTGCGGATATGGTGATGACGGTTCGTAAAGCACCACCAGCGCAATTGCGTTTAAATATTCCATTGACTGAAATGCGTGAGACTTTTACAGTTCGTCCAGAGATTATTGAGGCTCGAGCCCTGCAAGGGTTTCGCACAAAATTAAACTGGGATGCTGAGAGATTCAATCTTGTTGAAGGTAGTTTGCGTTCGACGAGTGACCGAGTGATTATGTTTCAACAGCTTCGTGAAAATGAGAATGAAGGTGTTTTGCACATAGATATAGCTGTTAAGGGGGAGGCACTGACGGGCAATCATAGGTTGTTTTTGTTTGAGCTCGAGCCTGTAGAAGCTAGCACACTAGCTATCCAAGGTTCGGTAGAGTTTGTCAATCAAGACGGCAAAAGTGCGTTTCAAAATATTAGTGAAGGACAGCAGGCAGTAACTACACCTGAAACTACACCTGAACAACAGCAAAACAATCCTGAAGCTAATAGCTCTGTACAAGCATCAGAACAATCGCAAGATAATACTCAGAATGAAACAAGTCAGGGTGAAGCAAGTCAGGGTGAAGGAACACAAGATGGTGGGAACTAATATGAGACACAAAAATTTCCCGTTTGCTGTCGCAGCACTTTTACTATTTTTCTTCAGTACCTTTGCAAATGCAACAACCTATCAAAGCCTAAGTGTTGATGAAATTATCCAACGCACTGATGTTGCGTTTCACGGACAGGTTACAGACGTTTCTGTTGAGCTACGTGAAGGGCAAACAGGTATGGAGCCTTGGACGAAGGTTAGCTTTAGCATTATGGACAATTTCAAAGGCGACTTGTCTGAGATCTATGACTTGTATTTCTTTGGTGGTAGCACTGAGGAAATAACAATTGAAGTAGAAGCTATGCCTGAATTTAGGGTTGATGATGAAGTTTTAATCTTTGCTTATGACGCAATGTATTACTCACCGTTAGTTGGCTTTTCTCAAGGTCTTTTCCGTTTGGATGAAGGCTCATGGCAAAGTGAATCTGGTCAGTGGCTTACTAGCAATGAAGTTGAGCTAAGCTTAGCTGATATATCTGATGGGAATAAAGAAGAAGTCATCGAACTCTTAAAGCAGAACTTTACTAGCGAAATTACAGGTGAGTCTAGTCAGCAATCTGCCCAAGAACAAGAAGAGGGGGAAGGGCAATGATAAAG
>CALDTA010000295.1:0-2795 GCA_937924455.1 uncultured Deinococcales bacterium | reverse complement strand
CTCTAGTTGATGCTGCGTAAAGTTGTCTAAAAAGAAGAGAGAAACAATCGCATCATAGTGATTCGACTTGTAGCAATAGCTTAGTGCATCAGCGTGAATGAAGTTCACAGTCTCTATAGATAATCCTGCGACCTTCAGCCTTTGCTTACTTCGCTCCAACATACCTTCGCTACTATCAATACAATCTACCTGACAATGTGGCTTGAATTTCAAAAGTTCTTTTAAAAAACGTCCATCTCCTTCACCTAAAATCAAAACCTTTTGTGCATCTTGCAAAGTATCAATCTGCGCCAAACGTGCTTTCTGTAACCAAGGACCAAACACAATAGTTTCTAACAACTGATAGATATTACTCAGACGGTTATAGCTTTTCGCTTTTGGTTGATAGTTAGTTGCCTTCATAGTGACTTTAAATACTGCAAGTAAAATGCCTTTAAGTGGGGCTCTCTTTGGAATTATGATATCCGTATTAGTAAAATGTGAGAATTTATGCTATAATCTTTGATTAGGGAGAATTCGGGGATATGTTACATGAAAAAACAGGCAGTAACTACCAATACAGTCGCTACATTAGCAAAACACAAAAAACTCAAAACCCTACTATCAAAAAGGATTGTGTGGGTTCTAAGCACACTTCTTATCTATCTATTTGTTCTTGCATGTTTTAGTTTAACCAGAGCAAATGACATCATCAACGACACAACAACTAGCACAATAACTAGCACAACAACTAATCTAGTAAATATCGCAGATCCAAACATCTCTCATTTGCCAGAACATGGCATTGTCTACACACCAGCAGACCTACCCTTTCAACGGTTTAGAGGTCCACTATTTTCAGAAGGTGTTTCGCCGATAGATGTACGTCAAGGTCGCTTTTCAGATTGTTACCTGATGGCAGCAGTCTCAGCAGTAGCAGCCGTACGTCCACATGCCATCACAGACATCTTAGAAGATAATGGCAATGGTAGTTTTGACGGCAACTTTTTTGAACCTGACCAGAGCTTCGAAGTCTATACCGAAGAAGTTGCACCTTTAGTTCGTAGCGCAACAGCCATCACAGTTGATGCTGATTTTCCAATCGCAGCTCGTGAGGAAGTCGCCTACCCATTCAATGCTGGCGAGCTTGTTTATGGTCGTGCTAGAGAAGTTTCTCCCAATGAATACGAGCTTTGGCCGATTGTAGTTGAGAAGATGCTAGCCATTCGCCAGAGTAGACGTTCAAACTTACCTGAAGATACTTACGCAGCCATTCACCAATACGGCTTTACTGGAGATTCAGGCAGCATCATGAGTGCCTTGACTGGTTTTCATAGTGAGCGTTTAGGGGTTCAGGGCGTACACATCAACGATGTTTATCTGCGCTTAGCCACCAACTATAATTTAGGCTATCCAACGGTTATCAACACCTACAGCAACTATGCAAAATACGAAAATACAGGCATACACGCAGATCACAACTACGTCATGCTAGAAGTCGATGATTATCCTGAAAACCCTGAAGATGGAACGCTTTTCCGTGTCAAAATTTATAACCCTTGGGGTTACAGCGAACCAGGTGAACCTTGGGAAGGTGATGGCATCTTTTGGATGTCTGACACTGAGTTCATGAAACACTTTTTGTCTGTGGTGTGGGTTGAGCCTTTGGATGCTATTGAGCTTGCATTAACTAGTCCTATTCAATCGCTTCCGACAGATGGACCTATATCTAATCCAATATCTAATCCGATATCTACTACTGAAGCTACCTCTGAAACTTCAACGGAGCCTGCTGTAACAACTAACGAATAACTTAAAGCAACATTAGCAACAACAACTGTGCAATCAAAACCTTAGAAATAATCGCTACAGGAACCGAATAGGTAAAGCCTACCGTAGGCAACTGATTTCCAGAAAGCCCCTCTGCATAGGACAAAGCAGATGGGTGAGATACCACCATGCCACTAAGCAAACTAAAGGGTATCTTGAAAAACCTGTACCCAATAATTAGCGTAAGCACACTCGTGATAAATGCAATTGCTGCAGCTATAAGAATGATGGCTAAACCCTCAAGGGTAAAGAGCGTAGAGAAAAAACTATAGCCTGAGCGTATGCCGACTGTAGCAAGTAAAAAGGCTACAGCAATCTGCCGAATCGTATGGTTTGCACCAAGAGGCTGCGTCCAAACGAGTGAACCTGTACGCCTGAGTGAACTCAGTAACATGGAAACCACAAGACAACCACCAGCAGTGCCAAGAGAAAAAGTTAAGCTGCTACCTACACTAATGCCAACACTGCCTACAATTAAGCCTAGACTCACACCTAAGCCTAAGGTCAATAAATTCAGTTTGCTCTGTGCATCATAAGAATCACCAAAAAATTCAGCAAGTCTGTCCATGTCACGTGGACGTGCTAAAATCCTAACCCTGTCACCAAGTTCAAGTGGAAAATCTGCCGTGGCTAAAAAGTCATCATCTCCACGTTGTACCCGTGTGATGGTTGCGCCAAATTTATCTCGGATGTTTAGGGCAGCCAGTGGTAAACCAACTACGCCGGGGTTAGTCACAAACATACGTCTACGAGAAAACTGCGTCATGTCATTGATTCGGTCTAGATTGACAGACTTACCAAGCACAGCCGTGACTTCATCAAGATCTTCTTGATTGCCCCCAAGTGTGATGATGTCATCAAGTTCCAAAATCGTTTCACCTGAAACAAGCATGACTCGTTCACCTCTATAGAGCCTGCCGAACATCACGTTCCAATCTTTATCTTGCAAAGTGTAGCGTAGGGGCTGTCCTGTCATTTGCTCATTT
>CALDTA010000294.1:0-3556 GCA_937924455.1 uncultured Deinococcales bacterium | reverse complement strand
TTCCTACTCGCACTGTGTGGTTTTCACAGACATCTGCATCGCCGATTAACTGACTTAGGTCAGTTAATCGTGGAAGAGCTTTACTTAAAACACGTTTAGACTTTACTCTGCAATGGATTTAAGGAAGGTTTCCAATTTCGTGTGTATTATTTTAAGGCAAACTGATTAAATCAAGGATTACACAAGTCGATACACGAAATCTGGTAAACCGTCGATTCAAGCGGAATTGGTCTTAGGTTCATCATTTTCAACGCCAAAACTTCAAGCGTCTTCCACTGCCCCTGGCAGACTTGACAATCCACTCAGCCAATTTATCCGAATCGTGTTGTGCAAAAGGACCTTTTGCCATAAGTAAATCAGTATATGCAACACGAACATTGGCTTCTTTAAAAGCTTGCATATCGAAAGTTACAACATGAGAATTTTCGCTCTCATACGACATCAATCGGTGTTGATCTATAGTCGTACTATTCACCATGACCCAATCAGGGTAACGCCCTAAATGACGCTTTATCACTTCAACATGCTGCCAAGCACTAAAACCATCTGTTTCTCCCGCTTCAGTCATCACATTACAAATATATACAATTGGCACATTTGATTGTTGAAGCAATGCCTTACACTCAGGAACCAATGTAGGAGGCAAAATACTCGTAAAAACACTGCCTGGTCCCATAACAATAATATCTGCTTCTTTGATTGCATCTGCTACTTCTGGTACTAGATCTGGATTCTTAGGCTTGATAACAACCTCTTGCGCTGCACCAGGAAAATCAGCAACTGTACTTTCCCCTTCAACCCATTTTCCCGAAGCCTTTAAAACACGCAAGTTCATTGCTTTTGAACTGACTGGATATACTGCCCCACATATGTCCAAAAGACCATTCATCGCTCGAATCGCTTGCGTAAAGTCACCTTCTACTTGCGTTAAGGTGGTAATAAACAAATTACCAAAGGTATGTCCTTTTAGTTCTTCACCACGTTCAAAACGATAATCAAGTAAACGACTAACCTCAGACTCTTTATCGGACAATGCGGCTAAACAATCAACAATGTCGCCAGGTGGTGGAATATCAAATGACTCACGTAATCGACCTGAAGAACCACCATCATCGCTCACAGCAACTACTGCAGTTATATTAGAGCTATACTTTCGCAAACCACGAAGTAAGTTAGATAAACCTGTACCACCACCAAGGGCAACAATCTTTGGACCTTTGGAAAGTGATAAACGTTCATGGAGAACAGTTGCTGCGCCACGAGAATGACTGCTTAACTTAGACAATAGTGAATGGTTAAGTAGTACACCAGCCAAAATGCCAATAAAAAGACCAACGAGTGCTAAAGCTCCTGAAACCAAGCCACCATAATCTTGCCAAGTAGTACTCACAAGAATTGTTTCAATAGGCTCAGAAACTACTTGGCGGTTATTCTGCAAACTCCAAAGAACAAAGAAAATAATGCCAAGAATCATCAGTATTGCGCCTACCATGGCAGATGCAACATAACGTTTGACACCCATACCTGGTGTAAGCCATAAGCGCCACTGACTTGCCCTTCTTACTAGGCTTGACCAAAATTTCAAAACACTACCCTCATATCATGTCTCTTTTTGATTCTTACTTTTGGCACTATTTTTTTCTTCATGATGTCCTTTATCAACATCTCTATGATACTTTTGAATGTGATAGCGCTCAGCAACTTGCGACAGCGCATTTGCAATATCTGCACTAATACGTTCAACAGATGCTACGGAACGGTGCATCCCACCTGTACAGCCAATTGCTAAAGTGTAGCTCATACGTCCAGCTTTCAGTGCGCTTTGAACAGACAAAATGGCAAAAGCTTTTAATTGTTGATAAAAAGCTTCACCATCAACTTTGCTAACTTCACCAACACTAAAAACGTAGTCTTGCACGGCCTTATTGCGTCCATCCATAGGTCTTAAAGCTTCATCATAGTAAGGATTAGGCATGGAACGTAAGTCAAAGACATTATCAGCGTCTATAGGCGCACCATGCTTGAAGCCAAAAGAAATCAAACGCAATTGAAAACCTTCAATCTCTTCAAAATGATGTTGGATTTCCTGAACCAGTTTTCGAACAGGGAAATCACTAGTATCTAGATACCAGTTAGCCGTCTTACGCAGGTCAACTAGCATCTCTTTTTCTCGTTGTAAAGACTGCACTAAAGAGCCAAGTGAGATTGGATGTACACGCCTTGTTAGGTTATAGCGCTGAATCAAAACCTCATCACTTGCATCCAGATAGATCATCTCGACTGTATATTTTTCTTTGAGCTTTTTAATAATACCGGCAACAGGCTCTAAAAAATGCTCAGCACGAACATCAACACTAAATGCAATATTTTCATGCGTGCTTAAATCAATGAGCTGTTCCCATAGTTGTGGCAGAAGATTGTCAACCGTGTAAAACCCCATGTCCTCTAAGGTTCTTAAGGTTGTTGTTCTTCCTGCACCACTTCTACCTGTGATAACAACTAGCATATTGTCCTACTACTGTTTATATTCATTAAAGTCTGCCCTACTGAAATCTGTCTATTTCCATTTAGTTGCCGAGTAATTATGTACTTAATTGTTAAGTAAATTAGTCGTGCTCGAGCCCTGCCAATCAATCCTCTAGAACAAAGCTGTTGTAATAGCAGTATGCCCTACAACCATCACAACTCAGGAAATAAGATCATCACCTGAATCATCATCACCAACTAAATCTCTCAATACATCATCCTGATTTACGGTAACGGCATCTAAATCTTCCATATCTTCTTCTAAAATAGAATCTTTAGCTTCGTTTTCATGAGCTCCATTGCGTGTCTTTGCCGACTTTGCACTACCTTCATCACGTTGCTTAAAGGCACTCATCGGCACTAATTCATTCACTGGAAACTCTTGGATACCAGTCTCTGTACTAATATCAACGCTCTGCTTTAGCGGATATAGCTTGGTAACACGTCCACAACTACCTGACGCTTCATGACAAGCTTTGCTACCTCGTCGTGGCATATCTCGTAAAAGCTCAATGTACATTTCATGCTCATACTGCAAGCAGCACATGAGCCTGCCACACGGTCCCGAAATTTTATCAGGATTGAGAGGCAACTGCTGTTCTCTAGCCATTCTAATGCCCACAGCGTTAAAGGTTTGTAACCAAGTCGAGCTACAAGAGCCATCACCGCACAGTCCAAGTGTGCCAAGCATCCTCGCTTGATCTCTTGGACCTACATTATGAAATTCGATGCGGGCTCGAGTGTGCTGCGCTACATCCTTGATGAACGGACGCAAATCAAGAATCTCTTGCGCACTGTAATGAATCACAAAAAGCGTTTCATCAAGATTAAACTCAGTTTCGACAATTTTGACCTTCAAATCAGCTTGACGCACTTTTGCTTTCAGCAACCACTTAATCTCAGATGCTTTTTCTTTTAAAGCGTGATGCTTATCGACATCATCTCCAAAAGCTTCACGCACAAAATGCCCTGCTGGCTTATCATGTTCACAAATGTCTGTTCGAATAACACCAACATCCAAGCCACGTTT
>CALDTA010000293.1:0-7319 GCA_937924455.1 uncultured Deinococcales bacterium | reverse complement strand
AATGTCATAAAGATATAGTCGCAAAGATTGCGAAATAACCGAAGGATAAAGGCTTGAAAACCTTGTGTATTGACTGGGAGTATGACATTTATGATTCACTTCGGTATAAGTGCTTAAGATACAAAAAGGACTAGCTTGTGTAGGGTTAGATGCAATTCAGTATACAGTATTTTAGATATTGGTTCTTCACTCAAAAGAAGTAGGGTGCATACTTCTTGGTAAAATGTTTGGCTTTATCAAACAATTCAAACATGCTATCATCCCAATTAAGTTATGAGTGACACAATAGGCGATACACCAACCGAAGGCGATACACCAACCGACTGCTGCACACCACAAAAATCTTCAACCACAGTTGAAGCAGCTTCTGTTTGTCCTGTAAGCAATCACAAAGGCAAAGCAGTCAAACTCATCACACTAAAAAGCCTTTTGATTCCAAAAAAACTTGCAGAGCTAGACCCCACTCAGGACTTCTACTTTTGTAAAGATGTCACTTGCGATGTTGTTTACTTTAGCCAAAACCAACACTTCACTAAAGAAGATTTGAAAGTTAAGGTGTATCAGAAAGAATCTTCTGATACTGTTTCTAATACTGATACTGTTTCTAATACTGTGCCAATTTGCTATTGCTTTGGCTGGACTACAAAATCAATACAGGAATCTGCTGATGCAAAAGCTATATCAGCATCGATTAGTGAGCACATTCAGGCAAATCGTTGTGCTTGCGAAATTAACAACCCGCAAGGCTCGTGTTGTTTGGGAAATATCAATACTGAAATTAAACAGGCTGAAATCAAGAGGTTGAACCATGAATAATAGACGCTTACTTACTATTGGCATCGTCGGAGCAGCACTCAGCGCTTTGTGTTGCTTTACACCTGTACTGGTGATTTTATTTGGCGCTTTGGGTTTGGTAGGTTTAGTTGGCTACTTGGATTTTGTCCTTTTGCCATTGCTAGCACTATTTATCTTGCTGATAATCATCGCTTTATTTCGACTTCAAAGAAATCAGTAATGCTTTAAAACAAAAGCTATACAGGAAATTTAGATAGGGCATTTAGATAGAGAAGAGAAGGTGATGGGCATAGCCAGCCCATCCTACGGTTTATATGCATAGTTCAAATAGTTCAAGACGATGATTACGAATTTTCAGGGGTGTAGTATGCGCCTTCTTGAGAGCCTACAAAGCTAGGTACATCGTAGCCTAGAAGTTTTCTAATCGTGGCTATCTGTCCAATATGAAAGTAGTAGTGACCAATTACACGGGTCATGAGTGAACCCGTATTTTCTCTAGCTTTTTCAAAGGTATTTTCTAAATCTTTTGGTGTCGCAGTTTCTAACCAAGCATTACTTTGTTCAGTGATTTTTTTCCAGAGTTCAAAAAGTTCTGCGAAGTCTTTAGCGTCTTCAACCTTGCCCCCGTAGACCTTTAGGTTTTTATCGACTAACTCATTACCTGTAAATAGTAACCAGTAGGCTTGTTCTTGCATGGCTAAGTGCCCAATCATCCAAGCAATGCTGTTGATGCTGCCTGAATCATCATTGAGGTGTACTTCCCGATTTAAGTCGGCTTCTGAGATGCCATCTAAGACGCGCTCGAGCTCACGTCGAACGTGCCAAATATATCTAACTAAGTGGTGTGCCATAGCTCAGTTTTACCATATCGTAAGGATAGTAAGGTCATAACGCTTATATCTTAAGATGTGTTGTAGCGCAGCGGAAAAAACTCTGACGTGTGTCCGCATCAAATTTTCAAAGAGTTGGACTTAAACCTAAATCGCAGCAATGGTTATAGTACTCACTACTTAAATAGTACTCACTACTTAATATGCGGACACACTCGGTCACAACTTAGTCATTCTTAAAAAGATAGTCTGACGACATGGATAACAGAAGATTCATGAATATGTTTAAGCGCAGAGCAATGAGGTACGTTATCGTTGCTGTAGTAGCGATTGGTGCATTTATCTTTGGTGGTGACAGCACTGAGTTGCAAAATCTCCTGAGGCAAGTACCAGGGGGTAGCCAGATTTCTGCTGCTCTCTTCCAAGACGCTCCTTCCAACGGCTCACAGGCTAGCGGTAGCTTAGTGATGCAAAACGTCAAAGTTTATAATTTTGACGAATTAGCCTATCAAGGAGACATAGATTTAGGTCCAACCCTCGCACGTATTGACCGAGGTGAGCGAGATTCACATGCCAATGACGGCAGTACTTTTGGTAATAGGGAACGGCTCTTGCCCATTAAGGATGACCGAAGTTATTACAAAGAATATGTAGTGCGAACGCCTGGGATATCTGGCGTCGGACCACAGCGTTTGGTGATTGGAAAAAGCGGCGAGATATATTATACTGCTGACCACTACGAAAGTTTTACGAGAGTTGATGTTGAGTAGAAGATTATGTCTAAAGAGCTAACGCACGTCTATCAAATCGTCAAAGAATCAATTGAATCAAAGAAAAATGTTGTACGCATCCAGACAGATATTCCTGCTGATGTTGTCATGACTGGTTTTGAACTGGATGGTTATACTGCCATTATTGTTGACCAAGCGCCTGTATTTAATAAGTTTACTTTGCTACATGCGCTTTACCAGAATTGCTCCTTACCTGCTTACTTTGGCTTTAATTGGGATGCACTAGCGGATGTACTTGCGACTTTTGATGATGGTTCTGAAGATATGGACTCTAGTATGGACTCTAATACAGAGGCTAATTCTGAAGAAGACGAAGCGGATGAAAGCCCTGAAGGGATTATGCTCATTTTTAATGACTTTGCTGTCTTAGAAGAACGTGCTGAAGATGTGGCAGCGACCTTTTTGGATATTGTTGAAGAAGCTGCTGAGAAGCGTGCTGCACACAAAAGCCCACCACTTAAGATTATTGCGCTATCACCAGCGAATTAAGGGTTTTTGTAGCACTCTAATCTTTGGCATAAGTCTCTTTAAACGTTGGAAATAGTTTCAGAGAAAATAGAAGTTTTTCGTCTTTTGAAAAATTTCCAGTGAAAAATTTCCAAGGTGCGTCTTTAGCAAAAATTAAAGCTATGATGATTATGCCAGAAATGCATTCGAGTTGAAGTGAGACGCACCCACTTTCCCTTTGCTATTTATCTTGGGATTCACTATGATGAGTTTATAGATATGAGGTATTAGATATGGCACAATCCAGTTTTGACAAACTTATCGATATGGTTGATTCACGTTATCGTTTATCCATGATTGTTGGCAGACGTGCTGCACAGCTAAAAATGGGTGTACCTTCTGTTCTGGAAGCAGACGAAGAGCCAAAAACACGTAACACGGTGAGTGTGGCGTTGAAAGAGCTCGAGCTCGACAAACCAATCGTCTTTGGTACAAAGCGTGACCTACCGACCACAGAAGAAGTTCGCAAAATGCTTGACCGTGAACGCAGAGAAAGCCGTGAGCGTGAAGCAGATGCTTATTCAGTTTCTGTAGCTGGAGCTGAAGATGCTAAGGCTGGTACTGGTGGTACTGGCGGCGGTAGTATTTAAGTAGTATTTAATCAGCATTTGAGTAGCATTTAAGTAGTGCTTAAAGCACTTAGTGTACGCTAAAATTTAAACTTTAAATAGCTCAAAGTCTAATAGTACTTTGGGCATTATTTTTTATGTTCTAGAAAATCACAACAAAGCTGCGCTAATCTATTAAAGAAACACGAACACATTAACGAACACTTTGATAAATATATTGTTCGGAACTCACTGTTCGGGGGAATTCAAACATGCCAACATATGTATACAAAAACTTAGACACTGGAGAAACCTTTGAAGTTCAGCAAAGTATCAAGGATGATGCTTTGACCGAAGATCCAAAAACAGGTGCGCCTGTTCGCCGAATGATTCAACCTGTAGGAATTGCGTTCAAAGGCTCAGGTTTTTATGTGAACGATTCAAAAGGCTCTAGTAGTAGTTCAAAACCTTCAACTAGCTCTGATGGTTCATCGGATAAAAAAGCAGACACAAAAACGGATAGTAAGGCGAGTTCTTCAGAGTCAACGACTAGCGCAAGTACAAGTAGTAACAAGTCAGATACAAAAGCGTCTAGTAGTGATTCAAAGTCGAGTGCTTCAAGTAGCTCGTCAAGTAGTTCAGCTAAAAAATCTTAACAATCAGCACTTAATACTGACTCTAACGGATTCTGAGCCCGATGGGTATGCACTTTAATAAATCTTAATAAATCCCCCTAAATCCTTATTAAGGGGGGCTAGGGGGGATTGCTTTAAGAAATTATTGGCTGTCAGAGAGTGGACTCAAAAAACGTTAGAATGAGACTTAATAATCAGTACTTAATAATCAGTACTTAATAATCAGTACTTATATAATCAGTACTTATATAATCAGTACTTATATAATCATTACTTAGAGTTTTTAAGACACTATTTCATAAAAGGTAGTGTCTTGTTATGTCCTTAATTGTTGTTGGATGCTTGTTTTTTAAAGTGCGAACTAAAGATTTTCCCGATCAAGTATTGCGCTACAATGATAAACAAAAGTTGGTTTACAACCTATACTAGTCTAGTGCCTTTTGCTTGACAAATAACTTATCAAAGCACGCTAACAAACGTGTTACACTCAGCTAATGTCTACTTTATCTAGTTTCCCAAAAATGGCTTCTAAATCGAAAATGCTTGATAGTTATATTGGTAATACGCCAACGGTAAAATTAGCAAATGTTATTGAATCCTCGATGGCTGAGCTTTGGGTAAAACTTGAAGGATTCAACCCTGCGGGTAGCATCAAAGATAGAACTGCTTGGGGATTGATTAGTGATGCCGAAGAACGTGGTGTGCTTACCCCAGGAAGTGGACAGCACATTGTAGAACCAACCAGTGGCAATACTGGCATTGGTCTTGCATTTATTGCAGCAATGCGAGGCTATAAATGCACAATTGTTTTGCCAGATACCATGAGTGAAGAGCGTGTTCGTACCCTAAAAGCGTATGGTGCTGAGCTTGTCTTTACACCTGGAGAATTGCGTATGCAAGGTGCAATTCCTAAAGCACAAGAAATCGCTGAAGAAACAGGTGCTTGGATGCCAAACCAGTTTGAAAATGCTGCCAACCCTGCCTATCATTTTCGAGTAACAGGTCCAGAGATTTGGCAGCAAATGCAAGGTCGTATTGATGCTTTTGTCTGGGCAAGTGGCACAGGCGGTAGCATCAGCGGTGTTGGCAATTATCTTAAAAAGCAAAACCCTAAAATTAAAGTTTATGCGGTAGAACCAGCAACAAGTGCTGTTATTAACGGTCATGAAAAAGGACAGCACAAGTTTCAGGGCATGGGTCCGGGCTTTATACCTAAGAATCTTGATGTTGGCATGTTAGATGGCGCAATTATGGTGAGCGAAGAAGATGCATTTCCTTTTGCTAGAAGGTTGGCAAAAGAAGAAGGAATGTTTTTAGGAATGAGTAGCGGTGCTACGGTTTGGGCAGCTATGCAGGTGGCTCGAGACCTTGGGAAAGGTAAAAGCGTAGTGTGCTTAACAGCAGATACTGCTGCGCGATATATGAGCACAGAGCTATTTGCAGATATGTAGGTTTTACTAGATTCTTTGCTAGATTCTCTGCTAGATTCTTTGCTAGATTCCTTGACAATGTTATTTTGATTATGGATAAACTATGGGTGTGCATACAGCACATTCCTAGATTACTAAATGGAGAGGGCTTCTCCGTTTAGTCTTCATATTCTTCTCCGAAAGGCTGCTGATAAAGTAACAGCAGCTTTTCACATTTTGGGTTTTGCATGATAATCAAAGCCCTTCCACGATTAACTGACCTAATACTAAACTGAAAGAAGAAAGTCATAATCAATCAGCAGAAAAAGTTGCCTTTAGAACCGAAGGGCACACAAATTACGAAACTTTGCTATGTTTGTGACTATGACATCCATGATTCACTTCGGTATAAGTCAGTGAATCGGCGATGCAGATGTCTGTGAGATGTCTGTGAAAACCACACAGCGCGAGTAGGAATGAACTCATTTAGCATGGGTCAAAATTACGTGGAAACGCTATCAGTTCTAAGGCTATCAGTTCTAAGGGAAACCTTGGAGCTTTCTTTTTGTGAAGAGTCTCTTTTTTGAAGAGTCTATATCAATCAGCAGCTTTAGATAAAGCGCCTTGATTAGCATTGAATGTTGTTCATTTTTTCATGCTATACTCATAGTTAGGACATTTAAAAAATTATTTACTTTATGTATATACCTGGAGAACCTGAATGCAGATGTGAGGCATCTGTTGTACTAACGTGAATATTATTGCTAAATGTTGTGAAATAGAAGGTTAGAGAAAGGCATATACGAAAAATATTTTGTTTAATACACTGTTTTTAATACACTGTTTTTAAGTACTAAAGGCAGTATTGAATCTTTGGTGGTTGAGCACATCCAAATAATATTTCTCAATCACTTAAACTACCCTAAATAAGGCCCAAACTGTAAATTGTTGGGCATTCAAAAACAATCAGATAGGTAAAAGAGTAATATTAGCAGTTTATATTAAATGATAAGTCATAAGGCAAAAATAAGATTTGAAGGTCGAATCCCAGTAGGAATTCAATCGGTTTTTATTTTGTCTGTAATGTCTTTATCTGTAATGCTTTTATCTTGTAAGTGAAGAATGTGATGTGTACTTTAGAAATCTAAGTTGTGTATTTCAGTCTTAAGCGAATCTAGCTTTAAGTAAATCTGACTTTTAGCATTTGAGTGAATCTGGCTTTGAAAAAAATCTAAGTAACTGAAATCTGACTGAATCTAAACGACTGAATCTAAACGATTGAATCTAAACGAAGGAGAAAAGTCTATATGGATCAAAACCTTATTAAGCTTTTATCTGAACAGATGACCCCTCAGGTTGTAGATAAGCTGAGTGGTGTCTTAGGTGAAAGCAAAGCAAATACAAACAAAGGTGTAGAGGCTGCCATTCCAGGCGTAATGGCTACACTTATGCAGAAAGGTGCAACCCAATCAGGCGCAGATGATCTTGTTTCTATGATGGGTAGCTTGCCTAGTAACATTGATGTCAATAATTTAGGTGCCGTATTTGGCAATAAAGATAAAAGTAAAACCTTACAAAATGCTGGTACAGGCATCGTCTCTAGCTTGCTAGGTCGCAATCAAAACAAGATGTTTGATTTTGTTGCTAAGGCTTCAGGTATGGGCAAAGCTAAATCGGGCAACCTATTTGGAATGCTGACACCTATTGCTATGATGGTGCTTAAAAATAAAGCCAGTGGTAGTGATGGTAAGTTAAGTGCTGGTGGATTATCTAGTTTACTTTCTAGCCAACAAGGATTTTTGAA
>CALDTA010000292.1:0-2522 GCA_937924455.1 uncultured Deinococcales bacterium | reverse complement strand
GTGCTTTGCGCCATGTCTGGTGGGGTAGACTCATCGCTTGCAGCAGCCTTGCTTATAGACCAAGGGCACGATGTTTATGGTGCAATGATGCGCTTCTGGCCCGATGACCGTAAAGCAGGGCAGTTTGATATTTGTTGTAGTCCTGATGCAGCACATGATGCTCGTCGCATAGCCCATAGCTTAGATGTACCTTTTTACCTAGTTGATTACCGAGATGAATTTGAAGAAGTCGTCATCGATCCTTTTACCAAGATTTATGAATCAGGGCAGACACCAAATCCTTGTGTTTGGTGTAACCGTGAAATCAAGTTTGGCGCATTGCTCAAAAAAGCTTTTGCACTAGGCTGTGAGTATCTAGCCACAGGTCACTACGTCAAGCGCATCGTTGGCGAAAATGGCGTAGAGCTTCACAGTGGTGAAGATGACAATAAAGACCAAACCTACTTTTTGTGGGCGCTTAAAAAAGAACATGTGCCACATTTGCTCTTTCCGCTAGCAGAGCTAACTAAAGATGAAGTGCGTAAAGAAGCTGAATCCAGAGGTTTTGCCACGGCATACAAAAAGTCATCACACAGCTTGTGCTTTTTATCGGGAACAGCAAAAGAGTATTTGCAAGAATATACCAAACCCAATCCTGGACCTATCATTGATGCTAGCGATGGTTTCAAGACGATTGGTGAACACCAAGGGGTGCAGTTTTACACTATAGGTCAGCGAAAAGGCTTAGGACTTTACCATTCGCACTTAGAGCGATTTGTTTTAGAGCTAAAACCAGACATAAACGCAGTGGTTGTTGGCACACGTGAGTTGTGTTTTAGCCGAGAGCTAGAAGCAGTCAAAGCTAATTTCCTCACGGATGACCTACCTGAACGTGTCTTTGCACAAACCCGCTACCGTCAGTTACCAATGGCAGCAAGTCTTGAACGCACTGGCGAGACCAGCTTTAAGCTAGTATTTGATGACCCAATTTTAGCGATTGCTAAAGGGCAATCAGCAGTGATTTACGATGGCAATAGGCTTTTAGGTGGTGGGGTCATTACCAAAGGGTTGAAAGTTATGCCTGAAGCAGAAGATAGCATATAGAAGCTGTAGCACCTGTGTAGCTGTAGCACATTTTTGGAACGCAGTGGAAAAAACTGCAAGGCTTCATTCGCAACGCATATATAACGCTATATATATCATTGAGGAGTTGTTCAGCATTCAATTCGCGAATGAAAGCATGTAAGTCTAGTGTGTGATTGATTATTATAAAGTTCATGAAGTGTGGGTTCAGGGTATAGTAGAACTGGATTATGCATAACAGAGCTGTCACGGATGTAAAAGTATGATGAATCTAAGAAAGTTACATCTAGAGTATTTAAAAAAGCGGTATCAGCAAGATCTGGATTTCACTCTATGATTCCGAGCGTTTTACTTGGAGAAAACAGTGCTGAGTCTGTTAATGATTTGCTTGATGACTTCATTCGCAGTTGCCAGTTGAACTACGCTATGGTTTGTGACGTGCAGGGCTTTGTACTGGTCTTTCGAGCTGGCATGGCAGCACCTGAACCACCACAGATTGATTCTTTAGCAGCGCTAATTGTTTCAAACTATGCTGCGAATGATGCTATTGCCAAGTTACTAGGTGATAATAACTTTACCGAGAGTATGCAGAAAGGTGCAACAAGTGGAACATTTATTGAAAAAATCAACCCAAAATTGTTGCTGGTTGCTATCTTTTCTCAGCATACGATGCTTGGAAAAACAAAAATGAAGAGCAGACAGCTATTAGCTCCGCTTGCTGAGCTTGTTGAAGAAAGTAATGGTCAAGAGCTAAACTTATCAGAAGCTCTGTCAGAGCAGTGGGGCGAAGTCAATACATTGATGGTTGACAAGCTTTTTGAAGGAAAATTATGAGTACGATCAATGCAGCCAAACGCGAGATAAATTTTAAACTGGTTTACTACGGTCCAGGCTTATCGGGTAAGACGACTAATCTGAAGATGATTCACAAGCACGTACCTTCAGAATCTCGTGGTGATTTAGTGACGGTAGATACCGATGAAGAACGTACTCTGTTTTTTGACTTTTTACCTTTAGAGCTTGGTCAAGTTGGTGGCTTTACCAGCAGATTGCACCTATACACAGTACCTGGGCAGGTATTTTACAACGCCAGTCGCAGATTGATTTTGCGTGGCGTTGATGGCATAGTTTTTGTGGCAGACTCTAGTCCAAGTCGTTTACGGGCAAATGCTGAGTCCATGCGAAACTTACGGGAAAATTTAGTGCAATACAAGATTAATTTAGCAGAGACACCCTTGGTGATACAGCTAAACAAGCGAGATTTACCTGATGCTTTGCCTGTTGACATGATTCTTGATGTGCTTGACCCTGAGCGGAAGCTTGAGAGTTTTGAAGCAGTTGCCAAAGATTTCAAAGGTGTTTTTGAACCATTTAGATCGGTTTCGCAGCAGATTTTTAATAAATTTGCAGAAGTTGCTGTTTAGAGACCTTTGTAGGGTTTTGACTTTTTACCTTTAATA
>CALDTA010000291.1:0-2833 GCA_937924455.1 uncultured Deinococcales bacterium | reverse complement strand
CCATTCGTGAACCTTCTAGGAAAATTGCTCCCCTGTGGCTGAAAAGCCTGAACTTCTTGTGGTGTTTCAAATAGCGAATAACCAGTTTCATACTGCGGATAGGTCTCTATACCAAGCTGCTCAACAAGCTGACTGATATTTTGGTGATGTGGCCAAATCCAAGCTGCACCCAAATCCACAACAGCATTGTGGCTTTTGACCGAGTATGTTCGTCCACCAACTCTATCTCTTGCTTCTAAAACTTGAGCCTTAATACCTTTTTGCTTTAAGAGATAGGCTGTTGTAAGTCCAGACAAGCCCCCACCCAATATCGTTACATTATTCATCTACGCAAAGTTTACAACAAAAAGCTCGAGCCTGATTTCAAAACAGGCTCGAGCCACAAAAAATATCTAGGTTTTTAGCTAGAAACCAACTTCTTCTTAGGCTCTCTCATCCTTGTCATATCAGGGTCAAAGAGCGTATCTTCAGTAACCGTAACAGCTAACTTATTACCAAGATACAGCACCTCAAGCTTGTCACCAACGTCATAACCCGTATTCAACCAAGCATAAGCCATACCTTTGCCAACGCTAGCACCATAGTAGCTACTGGTCACAAAACCAACAACATCTTCTCCATCGAAAACAGTTTCACTATTACCAATCACAAGCTTATCAGCTTCATCAAAGGTCAGTGTACGCAGTTGCTGTCGCAGACCTTCTTTTTGACGTTGTTCAAGCGCAGTTTTACCTATAAACTCTTCTTTATCCATACGAACAGCAAAGCCCAAACCAGCTTCAAATGGGTCATGTTCTGTCCACATATCTTTACCCCAACTGCGGTAACCTTTTTCAAGACGCATCGCATCAAAGGCTGCACGCCCCACCGCAATCAGACCATGTTCCTGCCCAGCTTCCCACAAAACATCCCAAAGATATCTACCATAATCCTGAGTAGTATAGATTTCCCAACCAAGCTCACCTACATAAGATAGGCGCATAGCACGAACAGGCACTTCTTTAATAAAGCTTTCTTTTATTTTGAAGAAACCATGTCCTTCATTTGACCAATCATTTTCAGAAATGCTCTGCACAACCTCACGTGCTTTTGGTCCCCAAAGACCAATACAACAATAGGTTGTTGAAATATCATGAACTGCGACATCACCCATTTCTTCAGCATGGTCTTTCATGTAGCGAATATCCATGTTGCCATTGATACCCAACTGGTACAGGTTTTTTTCAAGTCGCCCAACCGTAATATCACTACGGATACCACCTTGTTCATTGAGCATCAATGTATAGGTAACCGTGCCAACTTTCATATTCATTTTGCCAGTGGTTAGTTTATTGAGCAATGCAGTTGCATTCTTTCCAGACACTTCAACCTTTTTAAGCCCTGTCATATCAACCATACCCACACGCTCACGCATAGTTTTGTGTTCTGCCACAGCTATAGGTGACCAAAACTGTGCTGCCCAATCTTCTCTATCTGGTACAAAGCTTTTATCCAAAACATAGTTTGCGTTGTACCACTGTGGTCGCTCCCAACTACTAGCTACGAAAAATTCCGCAGCTAAAGCTTTCTGCTGTTCATAGAAGGGTGACGTGCGAATTGGGCGTGAATCTTCTCTTGACTGTAATGGGTGTAAAATATCATAGACTTCTATGTAATTCTGATTTGCTCTACGACGAATATAACTTGGGCTATGACCATTAGCTTCAAATCTATCTATATGATGCTCTCGCAAATCAATCGGTTGCAACTCAAGACCTGGACGACCTAAAGCAATCCATTCAGCCATAGCATCACCAGCGCCACCTGAGTGCGTGAGCCAAACCGCTTCAGCAGACCAAAAACCTTTAACCTTGCTTGATTCACCAAAAATGCTCATACCGTCTTCTGTAAAAGAAAACATGCCGTTCATAGCCCAATCAAGCTCACACTCTGCCAAGTTTGGTAGTAACTCTACAGAGTCCTTAAATGGCTTAGTAAAATCTTCAGGTGTAAACTTATGTATACTTGGCTCATTGCGTCTCAAACCATTCTTGAGTGCTTCAGCAGGACTCTTAATGTCTTCCGCTTGCACTGGCATCGCACGGTGCTGATAGCTACCAATAACATAGGTATCCCAAACTTGCTTAAAATATAGACTCTTGTCTTGATGGCGCAATACTGGCTGCACACTCTCCGCAGCTTCGCTCTTAAACTTTGTCAATGACTTGTGTGGCTTCATAAATGCAAGCTGGTGCTCTAAAGGCTGTAATGGAATAGTGACACCAACCATCTTGCCAATGTTTGGTCCCCAAATCCCTACACAGCAAACAACTAGATCAGCTTCGATATCTCCTTTATCAGTCACAACAGTTTTGACAGCACCATCTTTAACAATGATGTCTTTAACTGTAGTTTCCCCTTTAAAGACAACACCTCTCGCTACTGCACGTTTTGAAATAGCAGTGTCAACCTTTACACCAGGCGCAATACCATCAGAAGGATTATAAAAACCACCTAAGATTACCTTTTCGTCTATCCATGGACTTTTAGCAACCACTTGTTCAGGTGTGAGCATCTCAACATCATGTGCGCCATAAGACCTTGCAAAACTATATTTACGATGCAGTTCACGCATACGCTCAGGTGTCGTGGCAACTTCTATACCACCAGTCTGCATATAAACAGGCTTGCCATCATCATCTCGCAGTGCGCCAAATTTCTTAACAGAATGCATCGCTAATCGCATCATGCTTTGACTTCCGTTTGTCTGGAAAACAATACCAGGTGCATGTGATGAACTACCCCCTGTATGAAAAAGTGGTCCTTGGTCAACCACCGTAATCTTCTTCATACC
>CALDTA010000290.1:0-15371 GCA_937924455.1 uncultured Deinococcales bacterium | reverse complement strand
TTCATTTATCGGAATCATTCCGAAATATCTTGACGCTCTATGCCTTGAGTGATAGCATTCATATATGACTGTATGGCAGGTATTCTTCTATGCTCTACTTACTGCATTAGCAACTGGTTTAGGTGCATTACCCTTTTTATTTTTAAAAAATGTTTCTAAACGAAACCTCGCCCTAGCCAATGCAATCGCTGCAGGTCTGATGGTCACTGCTAGCTATCAACTTATCCATGAAGGTTTACAATACAACCTTTGGCGTACAGTCATAGGCGTTATTCTGGGTCTTCTGCTTATCCTCATTGGTGAACGTATTTTGAGTAGTCGAGAAGATGTTCATGTAGGTGATTTAGAAGGTGCAGGTGCCATGAAAGCCCTGATGATTGTTGGCGTCATGACCTTGCACTCTTTTGCTGAAGGCATCGGCGTAGGTGTATCTTATGGTGACGGCTTTGCTTTTGGGTTATTTATTACACTCGCCATAGCCATTCACAACATTCCTGAAGGGATTGCTATCAGTGCAGTGCTCGTACCCCAAGGTGTTCCTGTTTGGCGGGCTGCGTTGTGGAGCATTTTTTCCAGCTTGCCACAACCTCTTATTGCTGTTCCTGCCTTTTTATTTGTTTCAGTCTTTCAACCTATTTTACCTTTAGGCTTAGGGCTAGCCGCAGGCGCAATGATCTGGATGGCCCTTTCAGAAATTTTACCCGAAGCGCTAGAAGACGCACCTGCACCTCAGGTAGCTACAGTCTTTACACTTGCAGTTGCTGCTATGACAATTTTTCAAGCTTTAATTGGCTAACAAAACTCAATTGTACTGAGTAAACCAGCGAAAGGCCATCGCCACCGCTGCGGCAATCAAACCTATACTGGTGTAACCTGCAAACTTATCAACTGACCTGTCTCTTGGTAAACCTTGACGAATGAAACCCCAGAGCAAGCCACCAATAACCCCACCGACATGCCCCCAAAGCGACACATTTGGAATGGCTAGTGAAAAAATGACAATCATCGCTATCCACTGAAGCAAAGAATTCATAAGACGAGTATCACGTCGCTGTGGATCAAGCCACGCATCTGCTAACAACGCACCACCTACACCTAATACGCCACCTGAAGCACCAACAAGGGTTAGTTGATCAGAAGCTTGCAAGATAGAAGTGATGTAAGCGCCAAAAATCGTACCCATGACAAAAGAGGCTAAGAGATTTCCCCAGTGCCTACGACTTTCGTACAACCTACCTATATCAAACAATACATAGGTGTTCATACCAAAGTGCAACCAACCACCGTGCAATAATCCGTAAGACAAATAGCGCCAGTAGGCTTCACTCTCTGGTATTTGTGGATAATTCAGGAAAAAGGCTGCTATAGCAAAAGACACATTTTGTCCTAGCTGACTATCAATAAAAAGTTGGGTAATCCAACACAAGACAATAAAGCCAGCAAGACCATAGGTTCCAATCTTTCTTTTTGGTTTAGGAATAGTTGGGATAGCAGCGCCAAATAAACGTAGCTTATTAGCAAAGTTTTCTCGTAAACCTTCAGGTGCATAGATATAAGCCTGAGAATAGAGTTGTGCTGCAACTTCACGCTGACCACCATTTTCAGCAGCATTCGCTAGGATTTCTAAGGTTTGAAAGGGGTGAACATGTGGCAAAGGCTGCGATAAAAGCTCACGTGTTTTGTTAAAGTCACCGCGCTCAGCAATCAAACGTGCCTCACTTAAAGTTATGCTTCTAAAGGCAATTGGTCCTTGCTGCTTTTCAAAGCGTTTTTGCATTCGGCTAAATTCAAGCTCGGCAGATTCTGATTCACCAAGTTCGAGAAATGCTTTAACACGTGCAGACATGGCTAAAAAAGCATTATCTCCACTTTCAGGAACAGGCATGTGCAAAACATCGTTCCACTTTTGTTCTAAAGCATATGCTTGTAAGCGAATCAGGGTATTGTCTGATATATCTTCAGATAGTGCTAAAGCTTCAGTTGCGTCTGATTTTTGTAAGGCTACTTGAGCAATCAGTCGCTTAATAGCCATACGACCATCTGATGTCCAGTACAGTGCATTAGCAAGTTGCTTAGCAGGTACATATTGCCTACGTCGAGCAATTAGCGTAACTAAAAAAGGTCCAAAAATATAAATAATGCCAAAAATAAGACTCACAAGCTGAAGTGCTTGTGTTGGCTGTTGATTACTCCAAAACAGATAAGCCACAAAGCTTGCAAGCAACGTTGCAACAATTGTTTTAAGAGGGAGTTCGTTATACCAAGGGGCTAGCTTAGCCCACTGGCGACTACTGTAAAAGCCCGAAATTGCGATGATAATAAGAAATATGCCTAGTTCACTCATGATAATTGGAAAGGCTACTTGTTCAGTAAGCCGTACTGATAGTAGAAGCCGTACTGATAATAAGCCTTACTGACAGTATAACCTTGAGAAGATGGGTAAATTATGTTTTCTAGTTGTGAGGCTCGAGCCACGAACGAGTATACACATCCCATAAATATACAGCGAGAAGTATATTAGAGTTCATCTATTCCTGCAATATGCGAATACACAGAAAGATATACAGAACCATACACACCAAAATACACGGCAATTATGCATAGTATTCATCTCCATAAACATGATAGCTTAAAGACTAACTGTTTTGTGTAGGCTACTAGTGGAGGCTAATATACGCTCTGAAGTTGCACCTACGCTCCCATAATTAAAGCATAATTAAGGAAAAGTCCTATGACTGCTGTTACTATCTTTTTGACTCTCATTTGTATCGTTTTAGGTTATATATTGGGTGGTATCCCAACAGGTTATTTTATTGCAAAATTGCGTGGGGTAGATATTCGTTCAATGGGGTCAGGCAACATTGGTGCCACAAATATTCTTCGGTCAATGGGACGTATACCAGCAGCCATAGTTGTTCTACTTGACCCACTCAAAGCAGCCTTTGCTGTACTTATTGCTATGTGGCTCAATATCGGTCCTTGGGGCGTAGCATTAACAGGTTTGGCAACTGTATTAGGTAACATGTTCAATCCATTTTTGGGCTTTAAAGGTGGTAAGGGCGTCGCTACTAGCCTTGGTATGTTTTTACCCATTGACCCACTGACATCATTAGCATCTATCATGATTGGTATTTTTGGCATAGCTATCGGACGATTTGTTTCTTTGGCAGCGCTGATAGGTATCTTTGCAGCATTTTTCTTGCACTTAAAAGGTGATTGGACTTTGCCAACTCTGCTCCTTGTTGTTGTCGTATTTTCACTAACAATGTACACTCACCGAGAAAATTTAAAGCGTTTATCACAAGGTACCGAAAGTCGTATTGGTACAAAAGCAAATTAAAGTTGTATCATTTTTAATATGGCTAATTACCATCTTGCACAAGTAAACATCGGACGCATTTTAGGACCAATGGACGGACCTATCATGAAAGGCTTTGCTGACCAACTTGAGGAAATCAATCGCTTAGCAGATGGATATCAAGGCTTTGTTTGGCGTTTACAAACAGATGAGGGCGATGCTACGGCTTACAGCCCTTTTGAAGATGACGACATGATGCTCATCAATATGTCTGTTTGGGAATCCGTTGAAGCACTATTTGACTACACCTACAAAAGCGATCATCTAAAAGTGATGCGTGAGCGTGCTAAATGGTTTGAGCCAATGAAGGAAATGCATATGGTGCTGTGGTGGATTCCTGCAGGGCATATTCCTACAGAGCAAGAAGCTATTGCGAAGTTAGAGCTATTGCGAAAGAACGGACCAACGGCTGAGGCTTTTAGCTTTAAAGATCATTTTCCAAGACCAAACTAATCTAATTCAAGCTGGACCAGACGCATGTTTCAGTCCGATACCTTTCAGAAAAGCACGTAAAACATTATTTTTACAATTTCGATAATTTCTGTGGTCTTCTCGCCTAAACATGGCACCCAATTCATATTTACTAACAGACATATCAACACTCTCTAAAATTTCTAGAATGTCATCACTTTTCAAATCTAACGCAATGCGTAATTTCTTTAAGACAATATTATTCGTTAGATAGTCTTCAGCTTCGGGCAGTGGACCATCTCTCCGACCACGCTTTTCAATAATCAAAGCATTGAGAAAATTTGCGAGCTCTTCATCTTCCATGTAAACAAAGCTTTCTTCATGTTCACCATCGTTTTCATCCCTGTGTTCATTACCATGTTCATTGTCATGTTCATTACCATGTTTATTGTCATGTTCATCACTCAGCCAAGCGTTTAAATCTTTAGGAGTAACTTCAAGCTCCACCAAAGCAAAGATAGCAAGTAGCTTTGCTCTATCGTAGTTAAAAATAGTTTGTATGTGGCTAAAAATTTCGTTATTATTCATATATACGTATCATACTCTTTTAGCATTTTGCTATTTCCTCAGCATTCGAATTTACTAGTTTTGAAAGGAGTAATACCAATTCCGTTTAAATCTGTAGTTTAGTCTGATATCATTCTTATAACATACGGAATATGGTTGAGCAAATGAAGCTATAAACGTATTACTCTACTACATGTATTTTCGGACTCGGTATAAAAATGAAAAGTGAAATACAACAAAAAATAGAAGCACTTTCAAAAGAAATATATGACCTAAAGCGTCAGCTCTCCGAATTACGACGTAAACGCCCCTCTGAAGTCGTTGAGAACTATAGCTTTACAAATTTACAAGGGAATATAATAGGCAACATAACAAGCAACATAACACTTTCAGAGCTCTTTGGCACTAAACAAGACTTAATCGTTATTCACAACATGGGTAAGGGTTGTAGCTACTGCACCATGTGGGCTGATGGTTTGGAAAGCTCGCTTGCACACATTCAAAGTAAAAGTGCTATTGCTATTGCTTCTCCAGATACGCCAGAAGTGCAAAAAGAATTTGCTGATAGTCGCAATTGGTCTTTTCAAATGGTATCAACACAAGACAACAGCTTCACTGCTGATATGGGTTTTCAAGCAGAAACACATGTTATGCCAGGTGTATCCGTTTTTTGGAAATCTGATGACGGGACAATCTATAGAACAAACCAAGATGTCTTTGGTCCAGGGGATGACTTTAATCCTGTTTGGCACTTGTTTGATTTACTTAAAGGTGGTTCTGGTGATTGGCAGCCACAGTTTTCTTATAGCTAATGGCAATATTTCGATGAAGGAGCAAATTAAAAGGCAATCCCCCCTAGCCCCCCTTAATAAGGGGGGAATGTTTTGCTTGATTTCTAGCCCCCTTGTTAAGGGAGGAATGTTGTATTTGATTTTTAGCCCCTTTATTAAGGGGGCGGTGAGCAAAGCGAGCGGGGGATTCATCACAAGAAATAGCAATACAAAAACCAAGATAGTCTTATCTCTCTTAATTTCGCATTTCAACACAGTAAACAGAATTTCCAATAAACCCCCTCTAACGTATAGAAAGTCTATTCTGTGAGAATTCCAGTTCTGGCAGGTCCAACTGCATCTGGCAAAACAGCCTTAGCGCTAGCATTAGCAGAAGCACTTGATTTAGAAATCATCTCAGCAGACGCTATGCTTGTCTATAAAGGTATGGACATAGGCACCGCTAAACCCAGTCGTGTTGAATTGGCAAGCGTGCCACACCATATGATTGACATCATTACACCTGACATGCCTTACAGCGTAAAGGATTATGCAGAAACGACTGAAGCAATCATTGAAGATATTCTTTCTAGGGGCAAGCTGCCAATTGTTGTTGGTGGAACGGGCTATTACATTCAAGCTTTAGCAAAAGGTCTGCCCACTGTTCCAAAACCTGATATGACAGTGCAACAAGAGTTTTGGAATCGTTTTGAGGAAGAGGGAATTGACCCACTCCATGCTGAGTTAGAAGCCTTTAGCACAGAGGATGCCATTAGGGCACAACGCAACCCTCGACGTGTGATTCGTGCTTTAGAAATCATCAAGAGAACAAATAAAGCGCCAAAGGAATTTAAGAATACTTTGCCTAAATATCAATATCAAAAGTTTTTTTTGAATCCTGAATCTGAAGCATTAAAAGAACGTATTCATTTGCGAACTGAGCAAATGTTTGAACAAGGTTTACTTAAAGAGGTTAAGCAACTTGTAGCCCTATATCCAAATAGACCTACCGCTATGCAAGCGATAGGTTATAAAGAAGTCTTAGCTTTTTTTGATGGTAAAAGCACAATTGATGAAATTAAAGAAGCAATCAATGTGGCAACAACACAGTATGCTAAGCGGCAGCGCACCTGGTTTCGTCGAGAGCATCGTAACGAAGCAGATGTTGAGGCTATGCAAGAAAGCTTCTCGGTCAATGAATTACTTAGTAGGATTGGGGCTATGAATTAGGGAGAAGCGTATAAAGACCTAATTACTTCTGCCCAGGTAAGGTCATACCTGTAATATCTCGCAAATTTCTTGCACTTGGTGGATCATAACGTTTTTGAATGCGCTGTGCCATTTCGTAATACTCAACAACCTGTTCAGTAGAAGCACGCCAACCCCACTTTTGCATATCTCGTCTACCCTGATCTGCTAATTGCTGACTTAGTTTTTTATTGTCGAGCAATTCACTAAGTTGACTTGTAAATTCACCTAAATCACCTGGCGTAAAAAGGTAGCCGTTACTTCCATGCTGAATCACATCTGGTATGCCACCTGCTCTTGCTGCAACCGCAGGTGTACCTGACGCCATGGCTTCCATCGCTACAAAGCCAAGCGTCTCAGTATCAGATGGAAACGCTAAAACATCTGCTGAGGCATAGGCTTCTGCAAGCTCATCGCCTGTCATATAGCCCATAAAACTTGTATTTGTGTCTTTTAGTCTCTCTTTTAGATAGTCATCTGCTGGACCAGACCCCACAATAGCCAAATGTGCATTTTTGATTTGACTAATTGGGGCATAAAGCCAATCAATACGCTTTTCGAAAGAAACTCGTCCAACATATAAAATAAGCTTTCGGTCAGGGTTTCCTTCCGTGAGCTTGTGTCGCATTTCGGAGGTGGCTTTAGTTGGATCAAATCGTTCCGTATCAACTGCTTTTGGCCAAAGGCGTACACGTTTTATACCTAAAGCCCTCGCACTATTAACCATTGGCTGACTGGTACAAAGATTCACATGCGCTTGATTATGAATATCACGAAGATAGTTTTTAGAGACTGGCTCTAAAAAAGGCAGTTTTAGATGAACCACATACTGTGCAATGTCAGTATGGTAACTGCTTAATATAGGCAAATTACGCTGTTTCGCAATCGTCGTACCCCACAAACCCATAGCCACAGGACTCACCACATGAACAACATCTGGTTTAAATTTATCTAGCTCACGCCCTATTTTTGGTCGTGGCAAGCTTACATTGAGTTCTGGATACCAAGGTCTGAAAGGAATACCTGCTACACGGACAACTTTGTGTCCTGCATATTCTTTTGGAGGATTGTGTGGTGCAAAAACCAATGCTTCATGACCAAGCTCGGCAAGCTGCTCGAGCGTTCTTGTAACTCTTGAAACAACACCATCAATCTTAGGAACAAATACTTCAGTAAAAAAAGCAATTCGCATGTGCTGCTATTGTACGCCAGCAAGTATCATAAAGCATGTATTTCTTGGCAATTGCCTAAACAAAAAATCAGGAGCACTACGAATAATGCTCCTCATACTTTCTACACAGTAGAACGCTTATTTAGTTTGATTTGATTTACAACACTTTAAGAACAAACTGATCGGTTGCTTTTTCCAATAAAGCAGGATTGGCTTCGTAGATACCTCTGCCACCTTTTAAAGCACCAATTTGCCGTAATTCTCCTAAGATACGCGTAATTGTGACACGAGAACTACCCGTAAAAGCAGCAAAATCCTCATGTGTTAAAGCAATAGGCAAGCGTACGAGTTTAGCACTGTGTCGTTCTCCAAATCTTTCGCACATCCTTAAGAGTATGCGTGTAAGACGTGCACCGACAGGTAACTCAGCATCATCAATCGCTTCTCGGTGACGACGCATTTGCTTAGCAAGAGCATTGGCTACAAAGCGTGATGATTTCGGATGTACCAAAGCTAATCTTGGATCTATCGGAGTTAGTACCGAATTGTGCAAGGCAACGACAGTTTCTACATGCTGTCCACCTTCAATAGATGCAAAGCCCAGTAAATCTCCTGGTCCATAGATATCTGCAATACGATTACGACCCATTGCAGTTGGAACTACAGCTTTGAGTAAACCTTGATTAACAATATAAAGCTCGCTCGCTTCTTTGCCTGTTTCATATAGCGAACAATCTTTGCCTAACTTACGTCTTGGATGTGCAAGTGTTCTGGGTACCACCATAGACCCTTTAACACTTTCAGCTTCCAGATGACTACCATGAACCTGACTATTTTGCATTGTAGATTGCATTGTAGAACCCGATACCGAATGTTGCGATTCATTCTGTAAATAATTCGCAGCTTCAGTAAAGACTTGAGGCTCTGGTCCTGAACTAACGATCATAAATTCTCCCCTTTACTAGTGAACTTTCTAGACATAGCATTTCCTCGTAACAACCCTACAGTCGAAGTAGGTTTGTTCTTACTCGCACTCCGCTCGCCGATTCACTGCTGTCGCAGTGAATCGTGGAACTGCTTACAAAACCTATCTAAGAAACATTTCCTTAATTCTCCACTATCTTCTTTAGTGGTTCTTTAGTACAAGCCTCAGATAAATTTATAGACTTAATAGATTTATAGACCTATAGACCTAATAGATTTATAACTCTAAAGACGTTCAAGTTGATATAACAATCAAGAGCTGTGCATTCACCTATGACAACACAACTCCTTATGATGCTATCTAACAAGAATTTCGTAACAACGTACGAATACTTAGCTACAAAAGTAGCGACCTAGAAAATAACGACCTACCACAATCGCACTTTCAGCTTCTTATTTTATTGTTCACAAGACTATAATACAAACTTCAGCATTTCCACGAAATAAATACCTGTACACACTGAGTGGCTTTATCCTTACTCGTTACGAAGCTCACCGATTAACTACTATTTAACTACGTATCGCAGTTAATCGTGGAATTGCTTCTTCTAACAGCTTTGCTGAGACTGTTAGATTTTGAAAGCGTTCTGTATAAAATTTACTTTGTTTTATGAAATAAAATATGTAATGAGTATTACATCTCAAATAAAACTAGGACTACTAACTTAGTAAATATAAGTATTACATCGAATGATTCATTATAAAAACAAGTAATTTTTCATTTTTATCTTTAGATTCCATCTGAAATAGTGCTATTACCTTTTGATACAAAAGAATCATTACTTAAAACTAGATATAGCTGTATCTCTCATAAGTTATTTATTGTTTCTTAATAGAAGTTCAAATTGTAGCTAGAATTATTCTAATTCAAGTCAAAATCCTTTAGTTTCTGACATTCAGAGGATATTTTTCAACTTTTTTATTTAGCTAAAGTACGTCCCTGACGCAAACCCACTGATTTTATGTCAATTACTGATTTAGAAATTAAGCTACATGTACTATAGACATCAATTACTCCAACCCCATGCCTATCGGATTTTGTGAGATTAATACTTCAATGAGCATATATCAAAATTATTTTGAGGTTTTCTATTTAAGTGATTAACGCCGTCTGTGACGCAAAAACTTAACTGCAAATTCTTATTTATTATCCTCGGAATGTCAGTAGTTTGGCTCTATCACTGCTAAAAACGCATCAACAACATCAGGGTCAAAATGAGTTGCTGCAGAGTTTTTGATTTCCTCAAGCGCCTCTTCATGACTCCATGCACGTTTATAAGGGCGTACATTAGTAAGCGCATCATATACATCTGCGACAGCAACTATTCTGCCTTCCAACGGAATTTTATCTCCCATCAGTCCTTTTGGATAGCCACGACCATTCCACTTTTCATGGTGATGATGAACAATACGCTCAGCCATATTGATAAGCATTGAATCACTATTTGCGAGCATTTCTGCACCAATGGTGGTATGACTTTTCATCATGGCGTATTCCTCATTGGTCAATTTATCTGGTTTGAGCAAAATACTATCAGGAATACCAATTTTGCCAATGTCATGCAGCTTTGCTGCGACCTCAATCATCTGCACAAAACTCACATCACAACCAAGCTCTTTAGCAATCAATGCGCTCATTTTCCCAACACGATTCGTGTGTTCACCAGTATCATCATCACGCTTTTCGCCAGCTATTGCTAGACGGTTAAGCATCTCTAGATGAGCTTCTTCAAGCTGTAGGGTGCGCTCGAGCACTAACTGTTCAAGTCGCTCATTTTCTTGAGTGGTACGTTCTTTTTCATGAATTAAGCTACTAACTTCATGTTCAATAAGCAAAGCTTTAACACGTTGCTCAGAGGTTTCACTTTGTAACTCAGATTTGATGCTGTGAAAAGAAATATAGTTTTCCAGCGCCTCTTCTGATTGATTCAGCGAACGATAGAGTTCACTTAACTGTAAATGGACCTGATAAAGTTCTTTTTTGCTATTTGTCTTGCTTGCTAGATCTTTCGCCAAAAGTAGTAGTTCTATCGCATTATCATGCTGCTCTTGTCTTACAAAATGTGTTGCTTGTTTGCGGTATAGCAAGGCCTGTAGGTGGTTATTGGGGTGCTCGAGCAATAACGCTTGACTCTTAGCAAAACTATCTTCAGCTTCAACATACTTCTCTAGTGCTGATAAAGCATCAGCTTTATAGATGTGTATATCTATATAATCAATTGGCATTCCACCTATGATGGTCAATGCTTTATCAGCAAAAACAACAGCCTTTTCATAATCACCAACAGCAGAATAGTAAGGACTAAAATTTCCTAAAACAATAACCTTTGTCCGAACATCCTCTACTGCATCAAGTTCAGTCAGTGCTTTTTTTAAGTAATCATAAGCGTGGTCAAAGCGCTCTTGCTCTTGATAAACATTGCTAATATTACCAATACTCTTCAAACGTAAATAACGATTGTCAAGACGGTTAGCAATATCATACGACTCTATATAGATAGCCAGAGCCTGTTCCAATTGTCCTAATCGATAGTAAATCGACCCTTGGGTGTTCAGTGCTACAAAACGTTCTTCTAAGGCTTGAGCCTCCCCAAAATGCTTAATGCTCATCAGGGCTTCACTAACCATTCGCAAAGCTTCCATGTACTTACCCAAGTAGTAATAACTACGTGCTGCAATTTCTTTAAGACTAGATTGTGTTTTTGGATCAGGTGTTAAAGCGTAGCTCCGCTCAGCAACATTCAAAGCTTCTTCAACCCTTCCCAACCTAGACAAACAAGAGGCTATCAACAAATTGAGTAGTGCATTGTCATGTTTACTTCGCACCAGATATTCACTTTTATAGGCCAAGTCAAGCGCAAGCTGGGGTTGGGTATTGAGGTAGACTCGAGCCTTAGTTAGTATATCCGTTAAGCTACTCTGAGCTTTTTGATCATTCGCTGTATTCAATACAGTTTTGTTATAAAGTCTTTGAGAAGACTGTGGTGTGTTTTCAAACTGATTAAATGTAGTGTTATTGTCCATACAAACAATACCCCCGTAACCTTGACTATAGCCGTCAGGGAGCAGAGAAACATCAAATATCTTTTTTAGTTCATTTCTATTTTTGGCATCTAAACAAGTTAACGTCAGTGATTCAAGAAGCTTGTTTAGCATTTTTGCGTGCTTCGTTAACTATCACAATGCCAATTAAGGCTATAGCTCCACCCAGCACCGTTAGTTGTGACGGCACTTCTCCCAACACAAACCAAGCAATAACTAAACTTGTCACAGGGATAGCATATAGATAAGAAGTCGCTTGGCTTACAGGAATTTTTGAAAGAATCAAGGTAAATAGAGTGTTAGCTATCGCTGCTGAAAATATGCCGATATAGATAGTAGCTAGAAGCGGACGCCAACCAGCAGTCATAACATCAGATGCTAAGTTTGGTAAAAAAATCAGCAACAAGCTTGTTCCCGCCCAAGTCATATAAGCCGAGACCTCTATAGCCTTGTAGTCTTTGAACATCGGCTTTTGTAGCACATTAGCAAAGGCTGCAACTACAGCAGAAAGCATGATTAAAAGTGCATAGCTGTTCAATCCAAAACCAGCGGAATCACCAATAGAAATAAGCACAACCCCACAAAATGAGATAGTAATACCAAACCAAGCTAGTAAGGGTAAAGTATCTTTTAAGATAAATCTAGCAAGAATAGCACTGAGAGCTGGCACTGTTGCAAGAATAAGCGCAGCAGCACCAGCACTGACACCTACCTCACCAAAATTAAGTGCCGTATGGTAAATGCTTATGCCTAAAGCACCAAGCATAAAAAAGTAAGGAACATCTTTTATTTTAGGTAATAGTCGAGCCTTTAACACAATCAGGATAGGTAACAATGTTGCACTAGCAATCAAAAAACGAAGCAAACTTAAGTGCCCTGGGGTTAAACCTTCAAGAGCAATCTTGATACCAATGAAGGCTGAAGCCCAAAAAATCACTAAAAAAATAACGGCAATAGGTATCACAATAACTCACTTCTCAAGATAATTTAATTCTAAAAATAAATGCAGCTCGTCTATATTTTAGACGGCTGCATATGATGTAAGAATAGACTTACTTGTTTCTAATTAACCATTTTTGTACGACGATTTTGAAAATCTTGAAGCACATACTGACCAATCGTATGTGGTGTAGTAAAGTATGCCTTGCCCTTAGTCATCTGACTCACACGCTGCACAAAGGCAATGAGTTCTGGGTCCCTGGCCAGCATAAAGGTATTGATCTGAATCCCCTGCCGACGACAGCTTCCCACCTCACGCAAGGTCTCACCAAGCACCATAGGGTCTAAACCATAGGCATTTTTATAAATGCGACCATTCGGCATAGTAATGGCTGAAGGTTTACCATCGGTAATCATGATGATTTGCTTCATATCTTTGTTTTGACGCTTTAGAATCTTCTGAGCTAACCTTAAGCCCTCAGCAGTATTTGTATGGTAAGGACCAACTTGACAGGTTGCAAGCTCTTTGAGTGATATTTCCTCAGCAGAATTGTGAAATAGCAAAAAGCGAATGCTATCACCACGAAACTGAGTTTGAATCATATGAGCAAGTGCTAAGGCTACTTGCTTCGCAGGTGTAAAGCGATCTTCACCATAAAGAATCATAGAGTGAGAGCAATCAAGCATCACAACTGTTGCAGCAGAAGAGTTATATTCTGCCTGCATCACCGCTAAATCGCCATAGTCTAAATCAAATTTGCCATCATCACTTATGCTATCTATCTGACGAGCAGCAGCATTTTTAAAAGTCTGCGACACATCTAAATTGATGGTATCACCAAATTCATAAGGCTTAGATTCAGCAGTCGTTTCCACACCTGTGGTTTGAAACTTCGTTTCATGTGAGCCAATACTTGACTTACCAGCACCACCCAAAACATCTCGCAGCGTTTTATACCCTAAAAAGTCAACCGCCTTGTTTGTAAGTTCAAACTTAGCATCTCTAGGTGTATTACTACCCATGCCACCCTGACCATTCAGGTCATTGTTATCTTCGCCACCTTGTGGTTTAAGGTAACCCTCTTGCTCTAAGCGTTGCGCAAGGTCATTCACCATTTCACCAAGCTGCGAATCCATCCAGTCACCATTTTGTTCCATGGCATTCATGGCATCTTCTACAATCTGGTCAGATACAAGGTCATTGTTAACAAGGGCTTCAGCAATGCTGTCATACAAATCCTGCATACTTTGCTGATAGTCAGGATCAGGATCCCAAGGATTACGATTAAAACCAGACTCCATCAACCTGTCTTTAATCATATTCATAAGATCAGACATATCTAGGTCGTCTAGGGTTGGTTCATATTTTGAATAGCGCCTACCTGCCATAGTTAAAAGTTACTCCAATTGGCTTTCATCATACCTTACTGGCGTTAATTACCTAATATAATGCTAGCTTAATTCCAACGTTGTCGAGTCTGTTGCGAATTCATATCTGGCTCAGCAGCACTGTAGCCTCGCTCTTCACTACGTGCAATTTGCTTTCTAGCATATAAACCTTCAAGGACAAACTCGGCAGCAACGGCTTGTTCTGCATTACTTCCATCTTTGCTTAAGCTCTTTGCAGCAGCTAGCAAGCCTGGAACAGCATTCATAACATCAGCCAGTTCTTCTGTTTTAAGATCGTCAGGTACTTTGAGGCTATTATCTTCTTCAAAAAATTCGATGATGCTTGCACTGTCTATGTCAAAAGCTTGACGGCTATAGACTTGACCTATAGCTCTACGTACGATGTCTTTCGCAATGGCTTCGCCACCCTTAAGCTCACCTTCGTATTCTAGCTCCAGCTTACCTGTGATAGATGCTAGCGAGTTATATATATCAAGAACTCGAGCAATAGGCTCTTCACCCATCACAAAGCTACGTTGCTCTGCACTACTAATAACATTTTCCATCAGACTGATAGGTAACCGCTGTGAAACACCAGATAGTTTGTCTACCCTAGAGTCTTCCCTAGCCTGAAACGCTACTTCGTCAATCACTTCAGCCACATAACTAGGCACACTAATGACTTGACCTTCCTGACGGTCCGTCCAGGCTTCTTGTGCTGTAATCGCCATGCTCTCTTCAATGGTACTTGGGTAGTGTGTACGCACTTCACTACCAATGCGGTCTTTGAGTGGTGTGATGATTTTACCCCTAGCTGTATAATCTTCTGGGTTAGCAGAAAAGACTAGCATGACATCCAGCGGTATACGCATCGGATAACCCTTAATTTGCACATCACCCTCTTGCATGATGTTAAAGAGTGCCACCTGCACTTTACCTGAAAGATCAGGAAGTTCGTTCATGGAAAAAACACAGCGATTAGCTCTTGGCAAAAGACCATAGTGAATAGAACGCTCATCGCCAAGTTGCACACCTAGCTTTGCTGCTTTAATCGGGTCAACATCACCAATGATGTCTGCAACTGTCACATCTGGCGTAGCCAACTTTTCAACATAGCGAGCATCTTTTGGTAGCCATGCAATTTTAGTATCATCGCCTTGTTCAGCAACAATCAGTTTGCCCTCAGTGCTGATTGGTGCAAAAGGATCATCATTCAGTTCGCTGTCTGCAATCACTGGGATTTCATCATCCAGCAACTCTGTTAGTTGACGCAAGATGCGTGTTTTTGCCTGACCACGTAAACCAAGCAAAATGAAGTTATGCTTACTTAAAACAGCATTGATAACCTGCGGTGTAACGGTTGTTTCATAGCCCACAATGCCAGGGAAAATCGTTTCATTATTTTTAAGACGCTCGGTCAAGTTTGAGCGAAGTTCATCTTTTACACTACGTCCAGCCTTTTGTTCCCATCCTGAACCGCGTAATTCACCTA
>CALDTA010000289.1:0-5575 GCA_937924455.1 uncultured Deinococcales bacterium | reverse complement strand
CCTTGCAGGTTACGAAGCTGAGAAGTCTTGGGGTGTAGAACCAAGACGTTATGAACAAATAAAAGAGTTTTTAAAAACCAAAGATTATGCTACACCAGAAATTGGTGATGTTGGAGAATTAACTAAAGGTCAACAAGTCCTAAAGTTGCATTTTAGACATGACACTATTGACGCTATTAGCCTCAGCAAAGTACTCGAAGATTTACCTGTCTACATGACGTGGCATGAAAACATTTTGTTGGAAGTTATGTCTGAGGGTGTCAATAAAAGAGCAGCTATAGAAAAAATTGCGACTGACCTTGGCATTGCTCAAAATGAAACTGCTGCCTTTGGCGATGAGCACAACGATATGCAGATGCTCTCTTGGGTAGGTCATAGTGTAGCCATGGGAAATGGTAATCCCGAAGTGAAAGCTTTAGCAGATTTTGTGACGAGTAGCAATGTTGAAGATGGTGTTGCTGCAGTACTTGAAAGCTGGCTATAGCTATAGACATGAAGAAGAAGTATTTGGCACTAGATGTTGGGCAAGTTCGCATTGGATTAGCAATTGGTGAAGACGGTTCTTCTTTTGTCTTTGGTCGTGGCTATATTACTAGGCGTAGCCTCCCAGAAGATATCGCATTAATCAAAGAAAAAATGTTAGACTGTTCGGCAGATATATTAGTTATAGGGCTGCCTTTACGGCAGGATGGTGAAGACTCCCAACAGACGAAAAATGTTCGGGATTTCGCTAAAGCTCTGGAAAATGCCTTTGAAGACGACCTCAAAGATAACAATGTTGAGATTGTCTTTCAGGATGAACGTTATAGTAGTAAGGTTGCAGAACAACACTTACGTTCTAGTGGTTTGAGCAAGAAAAATCGCCGAGAAAAAGGCTTGGTTGATGAAGCTGCTGCCAAGCTGATTTTAGAGAGCTATCTAAAAATAGAGCCATTTTGAAGTTAGATTTTAAGACCTTTCATCAAAGCCTCTCTAAAACTCATTCAAGAGAGGTATCTTTATTACACAGATTTTATTTTAGGTTTTAGCTGTACGTAGTGGAGTATAAAGATAGAATCTGTAGTAGAATTTTAGTTACCCACAAAGAAAGTTATTAGTAAGTTAGTAGAAGAAGTTTTAAAGGCAGATAGTTGTGAAAGCAGATAAAGCAAAAGATCTTACAGTTGAAGACTTGAGTGCTGGTTTGGCTGCTCAGGCAGCTAGACCTAACAGATGGTTACGGAATATTCTGTTGAGCCTACTTACACTTGTGCTTTTAGCTTTAGGTATTGTTGGTGCTGCTTTTCTATTTGTGCGACAGGCCTTGTCTCCAGTGCTTGTACAAAATAATTCAACTACAGCGCAAACCTTAACGATTGATGGTGTTAATGTTAATGATGGTGTTAATGATGGTGTTAATGCTAGTGAGAGTTCAAGCGAAACTAGTGGGGAAGAGCTTCAAGGTGATGCTGGTTTTCGGGGTGTTGAATTTGAAGTGAAGCCTGGTTGGGGTGCAAGTCGTGTAGCAAATGCACTTGAGGCAGATGGCTTTATTAAAAATGCTCGTATCTTTTCTCTTTGGTTACGCTACAAAGGTTATGACCGCAGTATTGGTGAAGGGCTTTACTACATCAGTCCAAAAATGACCTCTATGGAAATTGCCGAGGTTTTGCAAGCAGGGGGACAACCGAGAACCAAACGTGTTGTGATTCCTGAAGGCTTTAGAACGGTTGACATTGCCAAGCGATTGAATCAAGCTGGTTTTGGTAGAGAAAAAGATTTTATCTTTTACATTCGAAATCCAGAGCTATTTAAAGAAAATTATGGCGTTGATTACTTGCCAGATGATGCTACTTTAGAGGGTTATCTTTTTCCTGCAAGTTACGAAGTGCCACATGAAGCAACGAGTGAGGATGTTCTTGCTTTGATGCTGCGTCGTTTTGAAGAAGAGATGGATTTAGCAACTTTAGAAAAGGTCAATGATTTAGGTTTGACGAAAAAACAGTGGGTGATTTTGGCGAGCATTGTGCAGTCTGAAGCGGGTTCGGTGGAAGAAATGCCGATTATTTCGGGAGTGTTCCTGAACAGGCTCGAGCTCGGCATGGCGCTTCAATCTGACCCTACTGTTGCTTATGGTTTAGGCAAAGACCTAACAGAACTAGATAGGTCTGCAGGTGACTTCACTGAAGCTGCTGACCACGCATGGAATACCTACACCCGACCTGGGTTCCCAGTAGGTCCAATCAGCAATCCTGGCAATGCAGCACTGCAAGCAGTCTTAAGACCAGTCAGAACAAATGCAGATGGTCAAGACTATATGTTTTTCTTGCATGGGCGAGATGGTAATTTTTATCCAAATATCTCACTAGATGACCACAACCGTGATGTGGCAAAGTACTTACGCTAGATGGTATTTGCAGTAAAGAATCTGTGAACAGATAACCTATAAACCTCTAAATCTCTATAAACCTCGATCGGGGTAGAGCGCAACACTAGCAGCACCAATGACACCAGCATCAGTGCCTAGCTTTGCTAGTTCAATATGTGCCTGAGGATAGCCCTTACTATACGCTTGATAACTGTCTCGTACTCTTGATAGATAAAACTCACCTTGACTACTGACACCACCACCAAGGACAAATCCTTCAGGGTCAAAGACTTTTTGTAGGTTAGACATGCCGATGCCTACAAAGCGAGCTGAATTATCAATGATTTTGAGCGCTTTTTCTTCACCATCACGGGCACGTTGAAAGAGCTCTCTAGCACCCATATCATCATCATGATAGCTATAGCGTGCTTCGCGCTCCATGGCACGACCTGCAGCGATTGACTCCAGAGTGCCGTGGTGACTGTCACCACCAAGTGGTCCGTAGGGGAGCATGGTCATGTGACCCATTTCGCCTGCTGAACCATGTGCGCCGTGAATGATTTTATTACCAATGTATAAACCAGCGCCGATGCCAGTAGAGACGGTGATATAAACGCTGCTTTTCCAATTGTGCGCTGCGCCATAGAGGTGTTCTGCAAAGCCTGCGGCATTGGCATCGTTTTCTAGTGTTACTAGTTTGTTGAGCCTTGCTTGCATTTCTTTGACAACAGGCGCATTTTTTAAGTTGGCGATATTTGGTGCAAAGATGATTGTGCCGTGCCGCAAATCAAGTGGACCAGGTGAGCCAAGTCCGACGAGTTCTATGTCAGGATGTTTATCCAATAATGTTTGTGCAGCTTCTGCCATTGTGTCATAGAGAGCTATGGGGTCGTGTTGTGGGGTTGGTACACGGTGGGTTTCGAGAATCGTACCCTCTTCAACGACTGCTGCTAATATTTTTGTGCCACCAAGGTCGATGCCTAAGGTTTTCTTTCTAGTATTCATGTGTTAACTCCACAAACTTGCAGGTGCTTTTCTATCTAAAGGGTTAATGCGACGATTTTAGTTGTTTAGATATAAGAATAATTCAATCAAATTAGGAGTAATACCGAAGTGAATCATAAATGTATCGAAACTTTGTAACTTGTGTGCCCTTCGGTTCTAATGACAACTTTTTCTGCTAATGGATTATGACTTTCTTCTTTCAGTTTAGTATAAGTCTAATAGGATATGTTCAAGCGCCTTTCATAGTAAGTATACAGTTGTTTTTGTGCAAGTTATCTTCGAGTTCTTTTTTGTTGCTATTGGCTCTAATTTTTGGTTCTAATTTTTGGTTCTAATTTGTGGCTCTAATTTGTGGTTCTAATTTGTGGTTCATAGAGCTGAAGGTTTACTGAGCTTTTTTAAGGTGGGTTGCTTGTGTTTGGGATAGTATTTAGTGTGATTTTGAGTGGGGTGTTGGTGGGCTCGAGCCCACCCATTACCCCAGTTAGATAGCCCCGTCTGAGACATACTTTTCAACCAGTTGGTCTCAAAATTCTATTACAAACTATTGTTGCACCTTGAATCTAAGTCTTCGCAGATAAAATGTTTATACTATTGTAATTGATATCTTTGTAAGCCTAGAGGCTGATTTTCTCATAAAAGCCTCGTTAGAATAGATGCCATAAGGCATGTGTGATACAAACTGTGATACAACATTTGGCACATCAACCCTTTAGAATGATTAAAAATCCACACAAATTAAAGAGGAATCCACAACCATGAACACTACGCAGAATACAATGCAGAATACAACGCAGACCATAACGCAGACTGCAACAGCAACACAGCGCAAGACTCGTGTTATGTTTACAGCTATCGTTTTGATGATGATAACTGCCCTAATCGCAATCCTTTGGCTAAATGCCATTCAAAAGACCGTAGAAAATAGCCCTCAAGATTTAGTGCAGGTAAGCCAAACTACACATACACATGGAGATAGCGGAGAGCATACGCATGAAGTAGCAAAGCTTGAAAATGCTGCTGAGCTTTTACCTGAAGGGTATGACTTTGTTGAGTTTATTAGCGAAGAGAAAGTTCAGGGTTTTGAATCTGCTGAACAAGTACTTGAAGAAGGTGCGGATTATGCCGCAATTATGGTGACAAGTGCAGGTACGATGACAATTGATTTGCTTGAAGATGCACCAAATACCATTAACAATTTTGCCTTTTTAGCGCTTAATCACTACTTTGAAGATATTGTCTTTCACCGTGTATTAGAAGATTTCATGGCGCAGACAGGTGACCCAACAGGTACGGGCACAGGTGGTCCTGGCTATAAATTTGATGATGAATTTACAGCAGATCAAACACACTCTGAAAAAGGCATTTTATCAATGGCAAACTCTGGACCAAATACCAATGGCTCACAGTTTTTCATTACTTTTGTAGAGACAGCTTTTCTTGATGGACGCCACGCTGTTTTTGGCAAAGTGACCGACGGTCTAGATGTTCTTGATGATATTCAGCGTGTTGACCCAAGTGGTCGTGGTAATCCAGAAGTAGTGTTGATGTTAGATGATACGGTTGCTGATGCGAAAGCAGAAGGCTTTGAACTTGCTGGAGCGGATGATTTGACTATTGAGGAATACATTACTGAAGCTCTAGGTGCTATGTCTGTTTTCCAGCAGCAGTTTGAGCTAGATGGTTTTGATGCTGTTCACGGTCGTATCGGTCAAGATGATGCAATTGGTCTTTGGAAGCCTCAAGGTGAACTTGACCATATCGAAGCTGTTTATATTATTCAAAAGTCAGAATAAGTTTTAGCTGAAATAAATTTTGAAAATAAAAAACCGCAGTGTTTGAACTGCGGTTTTTTTTTATTGGGTTCTTTTTTGTGGAATGCTTTAGCTGGTTTTAAAAAGCGTTTTCGCCTGTAATAGCTTTACCAAGTACCAGTGAATGAACAATATCAGTACCCTCATAGGTCACGACTGTTTCAAGGTTTAACATATGGCGGATTGAACCATACTCAGTGGTTATGCCATTGCCTCCAAGAATTTCTCTAGATAACCTAGCAGCATTCAGTGCAGCACGACCGTTATCTCTTTTTGCAAGTGAAACACGTTGTGGTGTGTCCTTGCCTTGTTCTTTTAACTTGGCTAATTGGAAGGCTAGTAGACTACCTTTTGTAAGGTCGCCTAGAATATTGGCAAGGCGTTCTTGAATGATTTGTTTAGATGCAAG
>CALDTA010000288.1:0-4633 GCA_937924455.1 uncultured Deinococcales bacterium | reverse complement strand
GCCTGTTGACCATACCCTCTACCATCTGGCAACTGCTCAACACCAGCAGTAACATCCTTTTGCCAGTCACTATGCGCTTCTGCCATAGCTCTTAACCTTTCAGGAAAAGCGTCTGCCAAATTTGTTTCTTCATCAGCTATATCAAAAAGGTATTCACTTCCATCAGGCAAGGCAAAGTATTTCCAGTTATCCTCAATCATCACCTTAACGCCATAAGACATAAAATAGAGTGCGTCGTGGTGTTGTACGAAACCTTCTTCAAAAATAAGCTCATGCAAACTCAAACCATCTATAGTTAGTGACCTATCACTGCTAATATTTGCACTGTTTATATTTACACTGTTTATATTTGCAAAGTCCATAAAAGTTGGTAGCAAATCCATCAGTGCAACCTGTTCTTGCACAACTTTGCCACTAGGTAACACATCTGGTCCATATATAGCTAATGGCACTCGCAGTCCACCTTCTGTTAAATTCGACTTCCCGCCAAGCAATCCAGCATTATCAGCGATGCTCGGAATACCTCCATGGTCACTGGTAAACACAATAATTGTATTCTTATTTAAGTCATTGTCTTCAAGATACCTAGTCAACTTACCAATATTTTCATCAAAGTTTTGAATCATCTGCTGATAGATAGTGGCAGCAATCGGTGCAGTGTTTTTCCCTTTGTAGGCAACAGCCCCTCGATGCTGTGGACTTTGAAAGGGCGTGTGTGGTGTGGTGTAAGGCAAATACAAGAAAAAAGCTTTATCTTTTTGCTTCGCTATAAAACTGATAGCTTCATCAGTAAATAAATCTGTGCTGTAACGATCATCGTAAAATTCCTGATCATTTTTCCACAAATCATGTATACCTAAATTTTTGTGGCTGTAATAATTTGCAGAACCAGAAATAAGACCTAAAAATTCATCAAAGCCTTGATTATTTGGGTGTGATTCTGCTGTAAAACCCAAGTGCCATTTACCAATGATAGCTGTATTGTAGTCAGCTTCTTTGAGAACTTCAGAAATAAGAACAGTATCGGTGTTTAAACCAATATCTCGCTCGTAAAACAAGATATTCCTATCGATACTCGTGCGTTGTTGATATTGTCCTGTGAGTAATGCAACCCGTGATGGCGTACAGAGAGGGGAATTTGCGTACGCTTGGTTAAAACTAACACCCTCTTCAAAAAGACGATCAATATTTGGTGTAAGCGTTGTCGAACCTGTAAAACTTAAGTCACCATAACCTAAGTCATCTGCAACAATCAGTATGATGTTTGGCTGTATTGTGGCTCTTTGGGCTACCGCAACACACATTAGACAAAAAATAATAAGTGCAATTACGACATTAAAATATAGGTTTTTTAAAACTTTCACCTGCAACGAAATACCATTACTGTTCACAACGAATCACTGTATCATTATTACTACTTGGAATATGAAAAACACCCAACTGATTATTACGCCCATAAAAGCAAAAATTTAGTGGGCTACTTAAATTCGTTGTGTTTGTAATTTCCAGATTTATTTCAAAGCCTGACATTATATACGCATCACCAAAAGCCTTTACAACATCTGGTCTAGACACACTCTTGATTGTAAAATTCTCAACCTCAACTTCACTCAAGTAACCAAACCAACGCTCTGAATTTTCAATGTCATTCAGTTGGTTGCGAGGTGCCCAACCGACTATTGAAATTCGATTGTTTTCCTTATCAAAAGTCAGCGCATCAATTGTTCCTTGTAAACTCTGCACATCAAGAACTTCATCTAACTCCTCAATGATTCCACTATCAGACACAGCATTAGTAAAAAGGCATGACATGTTTTGACCTTTTGCATTGATTGGAAAGAGACCAAATGCATCAGTCACAGCATAAAGACATAAAGGCAATGCTACACTTTCATCAAAATTTGGCGCATCAAAAATAAGTTCAAAACCTTTATCTACATACGCCCCAAAACTCAGTGGCACATCTTCTCTAGTATGGACATTTACAGCTTTCAATTTTAATGATGTATCAGGGCTAAAGTAACCTATCCAACGTGCGGTTGGTACATCTTCAACAGGTGCCCATCCAAGAACTGTCAAAGCGTTAGTATCTGAATTGTACCTTAGGGTATCCACATTGCCATGCACAGTAGAAGCAATATCTGCAACTGTAAGAAAGTTTTTTGATACTTTCTCTACTTCTAAGTTTTTTGTTGGATAGAGTAGTATGGAATCTTGTAGATTTTTAATTTTTATACTTTGAACATTTTTATCTAATGTATTCAGCACCCCCACCCTCTCACTACTAAACTCTAAATAGAGTTGCCATATAGTATTAGCCTCTAGTGTTTCGTGAACTGAACTATCTAAAGAAAGTAGTTTAGTTAGGTTTGGTTTAGCAATCAGAGCAGTATCTAGAATGACCTCTTTACTTTCTATTCTCCTTTGTAAGGTCTTACTTAAACTCACCAAAGCAACTACTGCATTCACATCCAAGATGTCTTGACTATAAAAATCAACACGCAACAGCCTTTTGTTATCTACCCTCTCCGACCACGCAAAAGCTTCTACATAAGCTTTCTTACTACTATTAGAAATATCATGCTCTATTAATTCTAACTGAATCGATGTGGCAGCACTCTTCGCAGGAAGACCGATTAAATCTGCTGCAATAAGCTCAGGTACAACGAAACTCTCAACCGTACCAACCTTTGCAAATCGATTAAACAAGCGATTACTCTTCTGCGCAGGCAAATCTGGATATTTCTTCTCAAAGAACTCTTGTTCTGGTGACATGAATGCATGATGAAGTGTTGGCAACCCAATACCGCTTAAGGCTGCACTTACAGCCTTTGTACCTTCATAGGCAGCTAAATTCTCATTTGAAAGAGTTAACTCTGATTTTAAAGCCTCTACTTTAGTTTTAATGTCTTGTGAAAATATATCTGATGCTTGCTGCATAGGATTAAAATGACTAAAGCTTACTATGTTATAGACAAGTGCTATGGCAGCAAAGTAATACGCAAACTTTTTTATATCTTTTGAAAGATTGTTAGCAAAGAGCTTAGCAATAACTAAAAGCAACACTATCGTAATTGCTGCAATATCGTAGCCATCAAATGGTCCAAGCATTTTGACAGGGTTATTTTGTTTTGTATAGATAACATATGGCGCTAATAGCGTAAATACACAATAGACCAACATTCTCAACCAAGAAAAAACCCATTTTGAATAAAATACAGAAATTGCACTTAAAAGTACGACAAATGTACCAAAAGCAAGAACTAAACGATGTGACTTTACTTGATCAAGAAGTAAAAATTGACCGATGTCTGCCGAGATAGGTAAAAACATCCACGAAAGAATGATACTGAGACCAATAACACAAACAACACACTGCCAGATATAGGTTTTTAATCTAATAATCCACCAGCGATAATCTGAAAAACTCAAAATGAATGTCAGAAGCAAACTAGCAACTGTACCCACTTCACAGATGTTGCTTCTTGCACTAAAAAATATGGGGTTAAACTCTGTTGTAATAAGTGCATGTGGCGCAAACTGTGCCCAAAGGTAATGTTTTGCTGCGCCTCCTCCAGAAAAGGCAACATTACCTGGATAAACTGTATTTTGCATCAGGGGAATTATGTCTTTTAAGTAATAATAACTAAGCCCACACGCACACAGGAAACCCAAGCCACAAGCCACAAGATTGCTGAAGCGAAAAGAATCTCGCCTAAAGGCTAGCGCTAACAACCCTAGAACATATACTTGTGAAATCTGCCATGCAGGATAAATGAGAGCAAGTATCGCCATTGTAGCTAGATAAAATGTAGCTAAAAACTTAACTGGATAAGACCATTTATACAAAAAAGGTAAAAGAATCCAAACTGTTAAACCTAAGACTGGTGCGTTGCTCGACCACCAAACTTGATTATGGTGGGAAAAGAAGAGAATGCCTGCAATGAGTACAGAATACAAGAGTGGTAACTTTAAACGGTTCAAAAAGAGTGTGAAGCCAATTAGAAAAGCAGCTATCATGAAGTAGTGATATAGCGAGAAGGCTCGAGCCGCATCCATCACCCAGAAACCCCACATATAGGGCTTAAATACCAGTGCCCAGTCTTGCAAAGGCAATCCCACAAAGTTCCTTAAGTCTTCACCATAAGGACTCGTCTGGTTAAAGCGCTGAAAGTTGTTATTTACAGCTATTTGAAAATAGGGTGTGACAACCGAGTACTCATCTCCCCGAATAGGCTGAGCCTGCCCCACAAGAGGTTTATAATCCAAACCAAAATGATCTTTTAAAATAACCCCGTAGTGCGATGGTGTTAAGGTCAACGAAACATAAACAATGCCTGCAAGGATAACGCCTAACAGCAACACTAAACCTGTTTTGTGTTTTGTAAGTACAGCCCTCATAGTTTCATCTACATCCCATTTGCAAATGTTTCACGATAAAGCATCTATATCTTAATCTATACCTTAATCTATACCTTAGACATAATAATGCTTGAATGAATTAGTTATAGAAACTGCTAACAACTACTACATATTTACTACATATTAACCTATATTTTACCCTAAAGTTGGATACTAGCTTTCAAATAGTTCGGTTAGTTCGGTTTCATTATTATTATCTATAAGAATACCT
>CALDTA010000287.1:0-3843 GCA_937924455.1 uncultured Deinococcales bacterium | reverse complement strand
GTTATCTCTTCTTGGTTTGGGCATTGATTACATCATCTTGGCACTTGCCCCTGACCTGTGGTGGTTGCTGTTTGGGCGCATCGTTGCTGGCATCATGGGAGCAAGTTTTACTACTGCCAATGCCTATATTGCAGATATTTCCACGCCTGAAAACCGAGCGCAGAATTTTGGGTTGGTTGGTGTGGCATTTGGACTTGGTTTTACCTTTGGTCCAGTGCTTGGCGGTTTTCTTGGGACTTATGGTCTTCGTATACCGTTTTGGGTTGCAGCAGTTTTGGTATTCATAAATTTGATTTATGGCTATTTTGTTTTACCTGAATCCCTTAAGCCAGAAAACCGTAGCAACTTTAAATGGTCGAAAATCAATCCTATTAGCAGTATCTTTGATTTAGGCAAGTACCCTTATATTGGCAACATTGCTGGTGCGCTCTTTTTTATCTATTTTGCAGAGCGTGGTCTACAAAATGTTTGGGTGCTCTATACAGCTTACCGATATGACTGGAGTATCCAAACGATTGGTTTGACGCTTGGCTTGGTGGGCATCATGGCAATTATTGTCCAAGGCTTCTTGATTCGGATGATTATTCCGAGGCTTGGTGAGCGACGCTCGATTCTTTTAGGTCTAAGTTTATCTATATTGAGTTACCTTGCTTACGGCTTAGCAACAGAGGGTTGGATGATTTATTTCATTATTGTGATTGGTGCGCTTGCAGGCATTAGTGGTCCTGCACTGCAAGGACTTGTTACAGGTAATGTTCCTGCAACAGATCAAGGGAAAGTACAAGGCGCACTTACTTCTCTTAATAGCATCACCAATATTCTTTCACCCATTATCTATACATCACTCTTGTTTAGCTTTTTTACTTCGGACCGAGTGCCGTTTGAGATTCCTGGGATACCGTTTATTTTGGGTGCTGTTTCTTTTGTGTTTTCACTTTGGTTAATGCAGCGGGTGTTTAGGACTATGCCTGTGGACACGTCGAAGAAAGTTAATCAAAGCTGAAGACGTCGTTTGTAATATTGAGATATCGTATCGCTTGAAAACTTGCTTATACTAAAGTCATGAATAAACTGCTTTGGAACAGCAAGCTTTGTAAATCTCAATATTTTACTGTACTCTTAGTCTTTCTTTTCACACTTGTTTTTGCTTCTACAAGTATGGCTCAGTTCGGCTCGAGCCCAACTAAGCGCTATTACCTAATGGGCACTTTAGATGGTGACCCTTTCCAAATGGATATTACCTTTTCGGACAGTAGCACAGGTAGTAGCATTAGTGGTGAATACTTTTTCTTAAACGATGGTCCTAGATTTAAGCTAATGGGCGATTTGATGTCTGACGATGCAAATGCGATAGACACACTTTGGGGTATGACAACTTTAAGTGATAGTGGAGAGTCACTAGACTTTTTTGAATTTGAGCTTATAAATCCTCGTTTTCACTATGATGGTCCAAAGTCAGAACTAGATAACGTTACACTTCGTGGTCTCTGGACGAGTGGCGCTGGTTCTGAAGCAGTTCCCTTTGAAGCTTATGCTGTTGCCGAGTATGTCTTTTTGAGCATGACGAATGGTGACCATATTGAAATTGATATGAGCTACCCTTACTTTTTGGTAGAACCGTGGAAAAGCTTGAATGGTTTGATGACCAAAAGTGTTCCAAACATGATTGATTTCTTTCAAGAAGGTCAACTTGAAAGAGAAGCATCTAATCTGATGGGCTGGGGAGCTTCTGATAGTGTGCGAATCCATTATTTATCTGATTCTCTGATTAGCTTTGAAGAATCTGGCTGGGTCTATCTTGGTGGTGCTCATGGGAATAGTGCTTCAATTAGTCGCAACTTTGCCCGAGGTATAGGGATAAGTGATGAAGGAGACTGGATTGAGCTCACTATCAGTGACTTTTTTGACGATGGTGTTGATTTTGCTAGTGAGATGGAAGAAAATATCTTGCTTCTCCTAGAACAAGAAGACGCAGCATGGGTTGTTGATGGTACTACTACAACTATCCAAGAAGATGATCTCTATTCAGTACTTGTAAGTCCAAAAGGTTTAGACATAAGCTTTGACCCCTATCATATGGGCCCTTATGCTCAAGGTCATATTGGCATCAACTTACCTTTTGAATACGTTGGACCGATATTGGATGAGGACGGTCCGCTAAAAGAAGTGATTAGCCTAAGCGGCTTTGATAGTAATGATTACTAGTTAGCTTTACTTCTGTTTCTACTTCTGTTTTTATCTCTGCCCAACTCTACACAAATCAAAGACTTTGCACTCCCGACAACGAAAGCCAGGCTTTGGATCAGCCTTACCAGCTTTAAAATTCTTAAAGGCTTTTTTAGCTTTGTTTTGTTTTGTGCCTATCTGTCGCCAAACATAATCTATGCCCTTAGGCACAACATCAATTGGTTTACTGAGCACAGGCCAGACGTATAGCTTTACTTTATGTATACGCCCAGGATAGTTCTCTAGTAGGTGCCCTGCTGCCCACATTTCATTCCAACGAGCTTTTAGATAGCTTTCGGCTTGTTCAGCGTCTTGGATGCCTGTTGTTTGGGTTGCGGGTGCTGTAAAGCGGTAAAGACTGGCTTCGCCACCGCTTCGGTGGACTGCATCAATAAAGGCGTAGGGTGCGCCTGTATCGGGGAGGCGTAGACCAAAGGTTAACTTTAGTAAGTGCTCTTTGTGCAGCTCGAGCCAGTGGGCGTAGTCAGGATAATTTCTTTTTAATTCTTCAATCGTCGCAGTTTTGAGCTTCTTGAAGCCACGCATGTCAGAAATAAGCTGCGACCACTCAGGCAGTCCATCACTATCATCCAGTTTATCTTCTGCCCAATATTGAAAACCACAATCATCAAAGCGTCTAAGCTTTTCAAGCGTGATGCTACCCAAATCTATAGCTTCTAAATTAGCTTCGAAGTGACTGTCGGTCACTAACTCAAGTGGACTACCAGCAGGGATGTCTGGCAATGGTGGCGCAGGTTCGTCGCCAATCAAAGATGTTTCAACTACTAGCGGACCACCTTGATTCGCTTCTGGATAGGTGACGATGACTTCATCGCCTCGGCTGAGTAGTTCTGCAAACAGTAATTCATCTCGCCCCTGAAAGCGTTTTGGAAGTGCAGGTAGGGCAATGCCACTAAATACAGCATCAAGTTCTTCACGGAGTTCTTCAGTTACAAAATAATCTTCGCTTTCACCCGTGCTGTAAGCGCCTTCGGTTGCAGACATCAGGTAGACTTTTTTAAAACGTCTGCCTGAAGCAAGTTTGTCACTGAGTAGTGCTATGCCACCATTGGGCTTGTTAAATTGAAAGCTTTCTTTAATCAACCCTGCCCACCAAGCTCGGAAGTGCTGCTGTGCTTTACTGTCTAGGTTTTCCTTACCCACCAAGTTGACAATGTGCTCTGCTTCTTTAGCACGGCGCATCAGCAGTTCTTTGTGACGTTGCCAATCTTCTAGCTCTTGACTGTAATCTTTACTTTCTTTGTAGTCTTTACTTTCTTGATGCCAGCCTAAAAGAGTAGGTACTTGCTCAATCATTTCTTCAGCCCACTTGAGTGGTTGAGTTGTAAACTCAAGTGTTCTTAACCAGTCTTGCCAGTCTTTTTCAATCGTTGCTGTTTCGGCTTTTTGAGCTAATTCTTCAGCTAACTGACTGATGGCATCTCGCCCTGCTATTCCCTTGTCAAGCGCAGCTTTTGCTAAGGGCTGTAATTTTGGAATAGCCAAAAGCTTAGAGGCTGTAGGGTAGTCGGGTAGTTCTAGTAAATCCAGAAGTAAGTTCCCACCGATGGTATCTGCTAGTGCTTTTGGACTCTCATCCATAAGTGGAATTTGGTA
>CALDTA010000286.1:0-2716 GCA_937924455.1 uncultured Deinococcales bacterium | reverse complement strand
AAAGAAGCAATGTTGTGCTTGAGTTCAGCAGGAACACGCACATTCACAAGTGTTTGAGGGAATAGTGGAATATCATCAACCCACTCTTCTAAAAACTTACCTGATTCCTTAACTGCTTTTAGAACCTGTACGGCATTAAGCATACCGTCACCTGTGGGTGCTATATCTAAGTAAAGGATGTGTCCTGATTGCTCCCCACCAAGCTTTAAGCCTTTTTCAAGCAGCATTTCTTTAACATATCTGTCACCAACCGCAGCACGGTCAAACTCTAAGCCATGTTCTTTAATGTATATTTCTGAGCCCATATTACCCATAAGCGTTGAAACTACCGCAGGTTCTTTACGGGTAATACCGCAAATAGCAAGAATATGATCCCCAGTGACCATGCGCCCTTTAGAATCAACAAGCAGCGATCTATCAGCATCACCATCAAAGCAGATGCCAAGGTCCATGTCGTGCTCTACGACATAAGCTTGTAAAGATTCTGGATGGGTTGAGCCACAATCTACGTTGATGTTTAAACCATCTGGCTCAGCGTGAAGTACTTCAATATTTGCACCAAGAGACTTAAACAGCTCAGGTGCAAGTGCGTAAGCTGCGCCATTCGCACAATCTAGAGCAATACGCATACCACTGAGGTCAGGTGAGTGTTTTTTAAGATAAGCTAGGTAATCAGCAGCACCATCAGCATAGCTTTCAGATATGCCAATATCACTACCTGTCACTTCAGGTAAGTCATCTAGCTTGTCTAGTGTTGTTTCAATAGCAATCTCAACGTCATCAGCTAATTTTTCGCCTTTGCTATTGAATAGCTTGATGCCGTTATCTTCAAAAGGATTGTGCGATGCACTAATGACCACACCAGCATCAGCAGAAAGGTGTTGACATAAGAAAGATACGCCAGGTGTTGGGATTACGCCAACATCAAGCACCTTTGCACCACGAGAGGTTAAACCTGCTGCTACTGCGTGTTTGAGCATATCGCCTGATTGACGCGTATCCATGCCAATTAAAAAGGTTGCGCCACGTTGCTCAGACAATACCTCAGCCGTTGCTGCACCTAATTTAAAGGCAAAAGCAGCACTCATCGACTTTACGCCTGCAACACCACGCACTCCGTCTGTTCCAAAATACATTCGCTTCATAGTTCGTATTTTAGGCTTAAAACATTACCTAGTTGTCACGGCGTTGTCATGGATAACGATAAAAACGTTACTTTAAAGACATGATGAAGTTAGTAGATTATTTAAAATTAGTGCGGTTGAAAAAACAAAACCATTAGCGGATATTGTCCTCACATTTTAGTGAAGGAATAGCAACATTATTTTGAAGCTTTATAACTGTTCCACGATTAACTGACCCTAGTCAGTTAATCGGCGAGCGGAGGCAAGTAAGAATAAACCCATATAGTAGGGTCAGTATTTCGAGGAACCGCTATTAATATTGTTAGAACCAATTTAATTTAGAACCAATTTAGAACCAATAATGCAGATGCCATTGTTTTATCGTATTGAGAAAGCTATACACAAGAAGTTTGCATACTAAATCTAGATTGTAGCTAAGCCAAAGCTTTTAACAAACTCGCCAATAAATACCCACTTGCTAAGGTTAGACCTTCGTCTTGCTGAAGTTCTGAAATGACTGAATCATAGCGATTTAAAACTTCAGTTTCTCTTGCCAGATGGCTTTCCAAAGTTTGCGTATTTTGTGAGGGCATTTCTAAATAGCTCTTTGCTAAGGTTTTCATAGCATTGTATAAATTCACTTGCAAATCACTAATCGCAATGCGCTCCCACTTATCTTTAGGAGGGAGCTCGCTTAGGCTATCAAGTACCCAACCAAAATTGAGCCTTTGCGAAAGAGCATAGTGATGGTTTGCAATGACACTTAGGGCAGCATTGCGTTTACCTGTTACAACCTTTGTTTCTTCTGGACTTATGGTGTGTGCCAAATCTGCAAGAACCATAGTACTTCCTGCATACTCAATCGCTGCTATTTTCTTAGCAACTTCTTCTGAAAAGCCTTGTGCCACAGCAGCCTGATAACTTTCCTGATGCAACCCTTGCTCATGTGAGCTCAAGTGCTCTGTAAGCGCTCCAAAGAGGTAGGTCATTCTTGGATAGTAGGCTTCGATGATGCTTGGTAAAGATTTTTTACTGGTTAGAATAATCGGCACAAGCTCATCCACTGCTGCCACAAAGACCTCGATGCTTTTGTATTTTGCTTCAGCACTGGTGCTACTGTGGCGTAAATCATCTAGATAAGCTTCGCTATCTAGTAAGTGCATGGCGATAAGTCCAGCACGTACGACATTAAAGGCGGATTCTCCTGTATTGGCTTGCATTCTTTGTACAAAGTCAATACCTAAGAGATTAATAATCCTGTTACAGAACTGTGTTGCTAGAATTTCTTGCTTGAGTGGGTGCGTTTTAATTGCCTCTGGATACTTATTTTGTAAAACATCTGGAAAGTATTCCATTAGGTGATAACTTAACGCACTTGCTTCGTCTAAATCACTTTCGAGAAGTTCTTGGTAAAGCTTCATTTTGCTATAGGCAAGTAAGATGGCTAGTTCTGGTCTTACTAAGCCCTGTTTAGGTTCAGCTTCATTGCGAGCAAGCATGGTCTTGAACGTTGGCAATCCTTCTAATTCTGGATTGAGCCCTGCTGTTTTAACCAAGTCTTTTTGCAGCGCAATAAAACTATCAATATCTCG
>CALDTA010000285.1:0-4505 GCA_937924455.1 uncultured Deinococcales bacterium | reverse complement strand
TTTTCAAGTAAAGAAAGCTCTTGCTTCATATCATCTTCAGCAAGTTCACGTTCCCAAGGTGCAAGCTTCTTAAGCTGTGTCCCCTCTTCACCATCTTCAGTTTCACCACGAATAATACTACGAACACTTTTAATAATACTTTCTGGCGTAATGCCATGTTTTTCGTTGTAAGCCATTTGCTTTTCCCGACGTCTATTCGTCTCACCAATTGCAGAAGTCATAGCATCAGAAAAAGTATCCGCATATAAGTAAACTTCACCATTTACATTACGTGCAGCACGACCAATTGTTTGGATCAAACTACGTTCACTACGTAAAAAACCTGCTTTATCGGCATCTAGAATTGTAACAAGTGAAACCTCTGGCAAATCTAATCCTTCACGCAAAAGGTTAATACCAACCAGCACATCAAAGTGACCCAAACGCAAATCTCGAATGATTACTTGACGTTCGACAGAGTCAATCCCTGAGTGCATATAACGAACACGTATACCTTGTTGAGCAAGATACTCTGTTAAATCTTCTGACATTTTCTTTGTCAGCGTTGTTACCAAAACACGCTCACCTTTTTTAGCACGTTCACGAGCAGCAAAGACTAGGTCGTCAACCTGTCCCTTAATAGGTTTAACCGTAATCTTTGGATCAAGTAAGCCTGTTGGACGAATGACTTGCTCTGCGATGTTATCGCTCATTTCACGTTCTTTATCGGCAGGGGTTGCGCTAACATAAACAACTTGCCCAACGCTCTCTAAAAACTCTTCTTGTTTGAGAGGACGATTATCTAAAGCGGCTGGTAAACGAAACCCATAATCTACAAGTGTTTGCTTCCTTGCCCTATCACCGTTATACATACCTTTAACTTGGGAAAGCATAACGTGTGATTCATCAAGGAAAGTAATATAGTCATCTGGAAAATAGCTAAGTAATGTGTGGGGTGCATCACCAGGCATACGACCATCTAAGTAACGTGAGTAGTTTTCAATACCTGAGCAATAACCAAGCGTTTTGAGCATTTCTAGGTCATACATGGTGCGTTCTTTTATGCGTTGACGCTCTAAAAGTTTTTCGTTCTTTTCATAAAATTCTACTCGCAAGGCTAAATCTTGTTCAATCATCTTAACCGCAGGTGCAAGTTGTTCTTGCGTTGTTACATAGTGCTTAGCAGGAAACACAGTTGTCGAGGTAAGTACCAAAAGCTCATCCCCAGTCACTGGATCAATCATCGCTATATGATCAATCTCTTCACCCCAAAGCTGCACACGCATTGGGTTTTCGTCATAAGCTGCCCAAATCTCCACAGTGTCGCCTTTAGCCCTAAAACGTCCTGCTGCTATCTCCACATCATTACGCTCATACTGTTGAGCAATCAAGCGAGTCAAGATATCGTCACGACTAATTTTTTGTCCAACATGCAAAATCAAGTTCAAAGCTTTATAGGTTTCTGGTGAACCTAAACCGTAAATGGCAGAAACCGAGGCAACCACAATCACATCATCACGTGTCAGTAAGCTACGTGTTGTTGATTGGCGCAAACGTTCCAACTCGGTATTAATATTTGCATCTTTTTCAATGAATAAATCACGAGCAGGCACATAAGCTTCTGGCTGATAATAGTCGTAGTAGCTAATAAAAAACTCAACCGCAGCAGTTGGGAAAAATTCACGAAATTCGCCAGCAAGCTGCGCTGTCAAAATTTTGTTTGGCGCAAGAATAAGTGCAGGACGCTGAGTTTCTTCAATGATTTTTGCCATGGTAAAGGTCTTACCCGTACCAGTAGCGCCTAACAAAGTCTGATAGCTCAGACCATCGCCTAAACCTTCAACAATACTCTTGATGGCTTCGGGTTGGTCACCTTTGGGAGCAAATGGGGAATGTACTTCTAGAGGCATAAAGGTTAGTATACCTTATTATTTAGGTGTAGGTATAGGTGAAAAACACAGTTTTTGATACTAACTATCATCACCAAACTGTTTATCATGCAATTCTTTATACAAGCCTCCTTGAGCCATCAGAGCATCATGCGAACCTTCTTGCACTATTCGCCCTTCATCTAAAACAATAATTCTATCTGCATTGCGAATCGTACTGAGTCTATGAGCAATCACGAAAGTTGTCCGACCTTGCATAAGACTATCAAGTGCTTCTTGCACAAGTGCTTCAGATTCACTGTCTAATGAACTTGTTGCCTCATCCAAAATAAGTAGCTTAGGATTCTTGAGGATAGCCCTTGCTATCGCAACTCTTTGCTTTTGACCGCCAGATAATTTGATGCCACGCTCACCCACCAGTGTTTCGTAACCATCTTGGAATGTCTCAATAAAGTCATGAGCATTCGCAGCCTGTGCTGCTGCTTCTACTTCTGGCTGTGTTGCGTCTTCTTTTCCATAGCGAATATTATCTGCTACAGTACCTGAAAAAAGCAAAGTTTCTTGTGGAACGATGCCAATATGCGCCCGCAAATCTTCTATTCGCAAGGCTTTAAGATCAATACCATCTACAGTAATGCTACCTTCAACAGGATCGTAAAAGCGAGGAATCAGTGAAACCAAGGTTGTCTTACCTGACCCACTAGGTCCAACAATCGCAATAATCTCCCCTGCTTGTACATCTAAGTCAATATTTTTAAGTACATTGGCATCGCCTCTGTCACCATAGCGAAAAGACATATCTTTAAAAGCGACTGCACCACTCACCGTTGATAACTCTGTTGGATTTTCTGGCTCTACTAAATCACTTTCTTCATCAAGCAATTCAAACACTCGCTTTGAAGAACCTAGTGCTTCCTGAAACTGACTGTATAAGCCAGTGAAACTACCAATTGAACCTGCTACGAAAAAGGTTAGCAACAAGAAGGTAATCAAGTCACCTGGGGGTAATCCATCAAGAATGACTAAACGTCCGCCATACCAAAGAATAACGGTTACAGCAGTAAATGCCACCATGATAATGGTTGGCGTAAAGTAAGCTCGAACTCTGGCACGACGCAAACCCATATCATAAGACGCCAAAATTCCTTTTTGATAGCGCTCCTCTTCAATGCCTTCGGCAGTGAAGGCTTTTACTTCACGAATACCTACAATGGCTTCTTCAGCATCGGCATTTGCAGCGGCAACTTTATCTTGAAATTCTGTAGAAATTTTTCTTAGCTTTCTACCAAAATAGGCTCCTGCAAGAATAACAGCAGGAATAGTTGCTAACATAACCAAGCTAAGCTTGAAGTTTATGTAAACCATCAAAATAGTTCCGCCAATTAGAGTAAAAGTCTGGCTAAACAGTTGTGGTAAAGAAGTGCTCACAACCGATTGGATTGTCGTTACATCAGTTGTAAGTCGTGAAGTGAGTTCACCCGTTTTACGAGATTCAAAAAAACTAATCGGTAATTTTATTAATCTAGAAAAGGTATCTCGGCGTAAATCAGCAACAACACCCTCTCCGACCAGACTTATAAAGTAAACCCTAAAATAATTCAAAATAGCCTGAGCTACAAAGAGCACTATCAAACCTAGAGCGGTTAAGTCTAACCACCTTACAGATGTTCCTTCTGAAAAGGCACCATTAAATAATCTACGCACGATAATTGGAAATATTAGACCAATCATTGAAGCTACCGAAACACCAACAAGGGCAAGGGTAAGTTCTTTGCGATAAGGCTTGGTATAGCCAAAGAGCCTTTTTAATTGCTGCCAATCAATTCGCTCTCGTTTTTTCTTTCCGCTTGGATTATCACCACTATCAACACGGCTTGCCGTTACGGCACTATTAGAAGCACTAGAAGCACGACGCCTAAACATAGTGTCTAGTCTATTACGCTTAGACTGAAACTATGTCCTGAACATTACGCTAGCCTTTGACTACTAATACTTCATGCGAAGATGTTTCACTCAGATATGGTACTCAGATATGGTAGTGTGAGCAAGTTTCCTGAGGAGAACCCTAAGCACACGACTATGTTATTTTTGAAAAAATTATCTTTCTATCCATTACTATTAAAACTTTTTGCGATTATCTTTACATCTCTATTAGTGTCTTTCATAGCTTCACTTGCTAGTGCCCAAGAAATCGACAAACAAGAAACGAACAAGCAAAATCCTGATAAAACTGTAAAATATATCAGCAAAGAAGAATACGAGGAAAACTTCCCACCACCTCCGATGGAACGTCTCATTCATGACGGCATCCCAAGGGAATACATCCTTTACTTACCAGCAAGCTATGATGGTAAGTCCAAAATGCCACTCTTGCTAAACTTTCATGGCTATGGTGGCATGGCAAGGTATCACTATTACACCGCTGATATGCGCTCGGTTGCAGAGGCAGGACAGTTCATGCTGGTCTATCCTCAAGGAACATTGTTAGACAGTATAGAGGGGCAAGCACACTGGAACGCTGGTTTAGATACACCTGAAAATAAAAGTGATGCAGATGACTTTGGTTTTATCAATGCTTTGATTGACAAGCTCTCTGCTACCTATCTCATTGACGAAGATAGAATCTACGCAATTGGC
>CALDTA010000284.1:0-7528 GCA_937924455.1 uncultured Deinococcales bacterium | reverse complement strand
GAGTGTCTTGTTCACTAAGACGCGTGCAGTGCATCGACATACAAGACCATATAAAATTATAAAAGTTCTGGTAAAGTTGCTTTAGCATTTTCCCCCTCTTAAAAATATTGTGTAGCCTTCATGATTAGCTTTCTAGCTCGGTTAAGGTTTCAAAAATCTCTGATTGTAAGACTGCTTTCATATTAAAAAATGGTGAATAAGCAAAATTTTGTTTTTTTTGCTTATTTCCTGTTATGTAAAGCACTTCTCAGCCTGTGTCTAGCTCTAGATACTACTGAATAAAACTGCGCATTTTTTGCGCACTTAAAACGGCATTAGTAGCTTTTACTTGAAGCACTTCCACAATTCATGGCAACAGCCTGAATCGGTGAATCGGTGAATCGGCGAGCGGATTGCGAGTAGGAACAAACCCATGTAGACTGTAAGGGTGTTACGTGGAAATGCTATTGTTAAGGGATTTTATGCTTCTAGTGTTAATTCAGAGTCAATCTAGAACCTAGTAAATATATTGATAACTGTATTATATGTGCCATTATATCTACATACGATATCTTGCAATACCTTACTTCGCTTAGCAAGCATCAAGCGTAATACTGAAATGAATCAAGAATGTTGTAATAGCTGAAGAGATACCTATCTTTTGGTTCTTTTAAGCAATTGCAATTGCTTAAAAGACTCCATCAGCTAAGAATATACTAAGCTTGCTTTATTGGCTTGATATGGTTTTTGAAGCTCTTCCACGATTAACTGACCTAAGTCAGTTAATCGGCGATGCAGATGTCTGTGAAAACCACACAGCGCGAGTAGGAACGAACTCATTTAGCATGGGTCAACATTATGTGGAAACGCTATTGCTATCGTTTAGGGACTATCGTTTAGGGGCTATCGTTTAGGGCATAAAGTTGCTGAATTTGAATACTAATTCTTCATCGGCCATACGTTTGTCGTAATCAATAAAAACGTTTATTGGGAAGCCGTATATACTGTCGTAAACAATGCGAACTTCGTCAGAATCTCTATTAAATGCTTCTTGTATGAGTTCAAATGCTTTATCAACAGTCAAGAAGTTATCGTAAATATCTCGACTAACTGCCCCTCCATTTAAGTAAGTAGCATCTGTTAAGTTTTGGTTTTCAACCGTTAATGTGGCTGCTTGTGTGAAATCAGGTAAACAAAAACAAATCCTTTGAAAGTCAACAACATAGTTTTCAAAGTTATTATCCTGCCATAGTGTTTGGTTGTTAAGAAAGTCTTGATAGGCTGCATCATCAACAGGTGGTGTAGTTGGACCGTCAGGATTTGGTACCTCTACTTCAAAACTAACAGTTGCCATAGATTTCAAACCAAAAGCGTCGGTTGCTTCAGCGCTGACCGTATAACTACCATTTTGTGGTGCTGTCCAATCAAAGTACCAACGTGCAGTCGAAGTGCTCTCCTGACTTTGTTGTTCAAGAGACGTTTGATTTGCTTCACCCAAAAGCTGCCCATTTTCAAAAAGCTGAACACTGCTTAGATTGTTTTCAGCATCTTCAGCTTCAAGGTTAATTCTGAGCGAAGAATTTAAAAATATATCAGCTTCTTCTGGACTCGTAATGCGCACGGTAGGTGCGGTGTTTGTTTGTCTTGCCTGTAAAACGCAAGAGTTTATTAATGGCAGTATTAATATTAAGCAAAGATAGCGCTTTAGTACAAAATGGCTATATTTCATTGTTGAACCCTCTCCATCTGTTCCCTGTAAGGTTTACTAGTAAGGTCTACTAGGATTTTGTTGAAGTCACATCATCTTTGACAAACTTGTACAAAATCAGCAATCTTTTTCCCTAAATAAATTCTTTCAGCAGTTGCAAAAAGATTCCAGCAGCTAGAAAAGCTTTCAAATTACCGTTTGAAGGCATAGTAGGCTTATTATGAATATCAATAAGAAATTGACGGTGCTGGAATTACTAATCCAAATGCCATTTATTAGTTTATCGTTAAATTAAAGGAGCTTGTTTTAACTCTTGCTTAATAGCTTACCCATATAGCTTTAGCCGTATAGATAAAAGCTGATTTTTATTGCCCATTATCAAACCATTAAGCTGTACTTACAATTTTGGTACAAAACTAAGGCAGTCATCATAATGAGCGTGTTAAACTACGACGTTTGCAGTAAAAGAGCTTGATTAGTGGGTGCTTTTGCCAATTTTATGCAAACTAACTTATGCAAGTGTAATTTAAGTAGTTAGTCATTATTTTCTGGGCTATATATTTTTTAACTTGATGACGCTTTTCAGCTCTCTTAAGTTGGATGACATTTTGAAGCTGAGGATGCGCTTTATATGTAATTTAGATGGCATATCATCGAACTTGAGTGTACTAGACTAAGCTTTATTTATACAGTAAATTAAAGTAATACATTTAAACAAAAGATTTAAAAAGAAGGGTTTTATCAAAATGTTAGGCGTTGGAGTTCTTACCAAACTATTTGACACAAATGATCGAGATGTTCGCAAACTTGAGAACCAAGTTGTCAAGGCTGTAAATAACCTAGAAGCACAAATGGAGCAAGTGCCAGATTTGGCAGCAGCTTATGCTGACTTGCGCAGAAGACACTTAGAAGAAGATGAAAGCTTAGATGACTTGATGCCAGAAGCTTTTGCGCTCGCAAGAGAATCTATGAAGCGCAATATGGGTATGCGTCACTTCGATGTTCAGCTTATTGGTGGTGCAGCGTTACATCAAGGCAAGATTGCTGAGATGAAAACAGGTGAAGGTAAGACTTTTGTTGCGACTTTGGCATTGGTGCTCAATGCTATTCCTGGCAAAGGCTGTCACTTGGTTACAACAAACGATTATCTAGCAGAAACTGGTGCTGAGTGGATGTCACCAATTTTCCGTGGTCTTGGTCTAACTATCTCAGTCATTACGAATACAAGCACACCTGAAGAGCGTCGTGCTGCGTACTTGAGTGACATTACCTACATGACAAACAGTGAGCTGGGCTTTGACTATCTTCGAGACAATATGGCTTTCAGACCTGAAGGTCTTGTGCTTCGTGCTGATCACCCATTGCACTTTTGTATTATTGACGAGGTTGATTCTATTCTTGTTGATGAGGCACGTACGCCACTTATCATTTCTGGTCCTGCTGAAGTTGCGTCTGATATGTACTTTAAAATGGCGAAGCTTGTTAAGCAGCTCGAGCGTGGGGAAACAAACGAAGATGAAAAGATTCCTCCAACAGGGGACTACACCACCGATGAAAAAACCAAAGATGTCCACCTGACAGAGCAGGGCATTGCAAAAGCAGAACAAATCCTTGGCATTTCTGATATGTTCAGCCCCTCAAATATGGAAAATGGGCACATGTTACGTCAAGCTTTGCGTGCTCGTGAGCACTATCATCGTGATCAAAGCTATGTTTTGGATGAAGCGGGTCAAATTGTCATTGTTGATGAGTTCACAGGGCGTTTGATGCCAGGTAGACGCTTTGGTGAAGGGCTTCACCAAGCGATTGAGGCTAAAGAAGGCGTGAAGATTGAGCGTGAAAATCAGACCTTAGCTACGATTACCTATCAAAACTTTTTTAAGCTCTACGACAAAGTATCTGGAATGACAGGTACGGCAAAGACAGAAGAAGACGAATTTAAAGAAATTTATGGCATGGGTGTTTTGGTTATTCCGACCAACAAGCCAATTTTGCGTGATGACCGCAATGATGTTGTTTACCGCAGTGAAACTGGTAAGTATAACGCTGTGGTCAATGAGATTGAAGAAGTTGCTCAAACAGGGCAGCCGATTCTGGTGGGTACAGTCACGATTGAAGCTTCTGAAAAATTGTCAAAGATGCTGACAAAAAGAAAAGTTGCCCACAAGGTGCTTAATGCTAAATATCATGAGAAAGAAGCGGATATTGTAGCGCAGGCTGGGCGTAGTGGCGCGGTAACGATTTCTACCAACATGGCGGGTCGTGGTACTGATATTGTTTTAGGTGGCAACCCTGAAATGATGATGCGTCAAAGCCTCGAAAGTCAAGGTGTTGAGCGCTATGACCGTGAAACTGAATTGTTCATTAAAGCAATTATGCTTGGACGTAGTGATGAGGCTAGAGAGTTAGCTAGAACCATCCCTGAGCTCCCTGCTGATATTATTCCAAGGCTTGAAAAAATCCGTGATGAAGCTAAACAAGATCAGCAAAAGGTGCTTGACTTAGGTGGTCTTTATATCATTGGTACTGAGCGTCACGAATCACGTCGTATTGACAACCAGTTGCGTGGTCGTGCTGGTCGTCAGGGTGATGTCGGTGCGAGCCGATTCTTTGTGTCTTTTGATGACGATCTCATGCGTTTGTTTGCCAATGAGCGAGTTCTAGGCATGATGGATAGCCTTGGCATGGATGATGAAACACCGATTGATAACAATATGGTGACAGGTGCAATTGAACGTGCTCAAAAGCGGGTTGAAGACCGAAACTTTGGCATTCGTAAACAGCTTCTTGAATTCGACAATGTTATGAGTAAACAGCGTGAAGTGATTTATGCACAACGTCGTGAGATTTTGCTTGGTGGCAATATCAAAGATGATGTTTTGGATATGATTGCTGAGTATACCGATACACATGTACAAGCTACGCTTAATCCGGAGCTTGAGATGGAAGAACTTGATATTGCTGGTATGAAGACTGCCTTGGTTGAAGCAGTTCCAAATCTAGAGAGTTTTGATTTTGAAAACTTACGCGGTTTAGATGCTGATGAAGCTACTGATGAGCTTGTTCCAGTGATTGAAGCAGCTTACGAAGCTAGAGAAGAAGAACTTGGTAGCGAGCTTATGCGTGAGCTCGAGCGCTACATAGTCCTCCAAGTCGTTGATCAGCATTGGAAAGAACATCTCTACTCGATGGATGTTCTTAAGCAGGGTATTGGTCTGCGTGGCTATGGTCAACGCAACCCTATTCAAGAATACGGTACTGAAGGCTTTGTGCTTTTTAACGAAATGAAAGACAGTATTCGTTTAGATGCTGCAAGATTGCTCTTTAGAGTACAGGTCAATAACGAACAAAACTTACAACGTGAGAGACGCAGTACGTCACAAGATAATTATGGTTCAACTGCTGATGTGCAAGCGAGTAGTGCTATGCAACAAGCTCAAGCGCAACAAAGAGGACGTAGCGGACCACAGGCACTGAATAGAAAGCAGCGTCGTCAAATGGAAAAACGCAATAAGGGACGTGCTTGAGCCGTATGCCAGCACAAAATAAAGCACTAGATAAAGCACAGTATGAACGTATAGATAACATAGAACTAGCACGTTTGGACAATGGTATGACTGTGGTCGTTGAAACTATGCCATGGTTGTCTTCAGCTAGTATGAATTTTAGTTTCCCTCTAGGAACAATTGGCGACCCTGTTGGGCAAGAGGGCAGTAGTGTGGTGCTCTATGACTGGCTCGAGCGTGGGGCTGGTGACCTGAATTCAGTTGAACTTGCAAATGCTTTCAACGACCTTGGCTTACGCCGAGGTGGCGGTGTTTCTAAAGAAACGATGGGTTTTTCAGCTTCGATGCTTGTCGATGCTTTCGCTGAGACAGTTGCGTTACATGCCGATGTGCTTCGTCGTCCAAAACTGTTAGTAGAAGAATTTGAACCTAGTCGTCAACTTGCCCTGCAAGAACTAGCTTCGCTAGATGATGATCCACCCACACAGATGTTCTTGGCACTTTCTAAAGACTTTTTTGCGTCTGAACATGGACGTAGTAGTTATGGTAGCCAAGAAGGTTTAGAAGCACTTACGGCTGAAAGCGTCGTAGCAGATTATCAAAATCGTATGTCGCCAAATGGCATGATTGTTAGTGTGGCTGGTGGTTTGACCTTTGATGAGGTTATTGCAGCGATTGAGTTACACTTTGCTGACTGGCAAGGTCCAGAGGTGGTACTGCCAAAAGTAAGTGTGAATAACCCTAGGTATACACACATTACATCTGACAGTTCGCAAACACATATTGGTTTGGCATTTCCTTCTATCTCTCCAAATGATATTGCTCGTTATAAAGAGAATATGGCAATGAATGTACTGAGTGGTGGTATGGCGTCACGCTTATTCAGTGAAGTGCGTGAAAAACGTGGCTTAGTTTACTCGGTGAGTGCATTTAGGCGAACAATAAAGGACTTTGGCTATACCATGGCTTATGCAGGAACAACACCAGAGCGGGCTGATGAAACCATTAAGGTCTTGCTTGCAGAGTTGGACAGGTTGCATGAGGGTGTGAGTGGGGAAGAGCTCGAGCGTGCTCGCACAGGTGTCTTATCAAGCCTTGTCATGCAAGGTGAGTCCAGTGGAGCAAGGGCTGGCAGTTCTGCAAGGAGTACATTTTTGTTAGGTAAACCAAATTCACTTGATGAAGTAAAAGCTGTGATTGATGCAATCACACTGGAAGATGTCAATAATTATTTAGCAGATAAAGAAAGACCAAAAGCAAGCATTATGAGCTTGGGACAGAAGGAATTAGAGGTGGATGCATTATGACAGTTCAACCTAAAAGTGCTGAGCAAGCTTTAAGCTTTCACCACCATAAGCTAGCCAATGGTTTAGAAATTATTGGTGAACATAACCCAAGCGCACAGAGCTTTGCGGCAGGTTACTTTGTAAAGACAGGTTCTAGAGACGAAACAAAAGAGGTTTCTGGTGTTTCGCACTTTTTAGAACATATGATGTTTAAGGGTACAGAAAGACGAACTGCTGAAGACATCAACCGTGAATTTGATGAATTAGGTGCAAATTACAATGCCTTTACAAGTGAAGAGCAAACAGTCTACTACGGAGCAGTGATTGCTGATAGGTCTGCTGCTTTGCTTGATTTGCTAAGCGATATGATTCGTCCGTCACTGCGCCAAGATGACTTTGATATGGAAAAAAATGTCATCCTAGAAGAAATAGCAATGTACGATGACCGTCCCAACTTTAAGGTGTTTGATCAAGCTAGAGAACACTACTTTGCTGAGCATACTTTGGGCAACAGTGTTCTTGGCACTGTTGATTCTATCACTGCTCTGGAACGTGACCAGATGATGGTTTATTTTGAAAAGCGTTATGCTGCAAACAATATGGTGCTGTGTATTTCAGGCAACTACGATTGGGATGCAGTAACAAGTCAAATTCAGGAACAAACCAAAGCATGGTCTTCACAAGAGTCCGAGCGTTTTTATCCTGATACAAAAGGCATACTTGGTAAACATTCAAAGACCGAAGAACGATTACACAGGTCGCATGTTGCGATTTATGCGCCTGGTGTATCTGCTCAGGATGATAGACGCTTTGCGGCTTCAATTTTGGCTTATTGTATTGGTGGTGGTCATGGTAGCCGCTTGCACTGGGCTTTGATTGATAAAGGTTTAGTGGACAGTGCTAGTCTATGGCATAGTTCTTCTGATCAGCATGGGGATTTTAGTGCATATCTTTCTATGGAAGCTTCAAAATATGATGAAGTGATGCAAATCTTTCGTGACTGTTTAAAGCATGTTCAAGATGAGGGTATTGCGCCTGAAGAATGGCAA
>CALDTA010000283.1:0-7554 GCA_937924455.1 uncultured Deinococcales bacterium | reverse complement strand
GCCACGTGTTAACTCCTTATCTTGAAGGTTAAATCCTTATTTAAGACTAAATTCTATTTTAAAAAAGTGCCCATAAATATGGGTTTTATGAGCCAAGCTATCAAAAACCATTTATTTGAGTGTAACACAGCCAAAACTTACCTTTTTAGGATTTTGGTGTATCCGTACATTGGACGATAAGATAATACTGGCGGTTATGAGTAGATATTCAAATATGCGAAGTGGATATACCTTGAACACCCATATTCATCATTCTGGTTTGTTTCAACGGTTGATAAGGTAAAGTTTAGGATAGTGTCCACCATGATAAACTTGCAAAATTTCCTTGCTTTGCCATTGGGAGCTGCTCATAAAGTGTTCGAAACGTCTAATGTCATGCGTAAGGAGTAAGATACGTCCATTTGGACTTACAATACGCTCCATTTCCTTAAAAAAAGCTGGATATAGTTCAGCATTTTCTTCAATAGAGCTAATTGCATCTCCCCACGGCATGTTGACTAAAACCACATCTACAGAACTTTTTTCTAGGCTTGTTTGGGTTACATCCTCTTGATAAAGCTTTATGTCCGTTTTACTCTTTAGCGTTTTGATGTTTTCTTGAGCGCAAGCGAGGGCACTTTCGCTAATATCACTAGCAAGAATAGGAGTATCTAGGTTGTAAGCTAAAGCTGCTTCGATAGCCAACGTTCCTGAACCACACATGGGGCAGTAGATTCTGTCTTGAGACTTAATAGCTGTGCTGGCAAGCATAGCTGTGGCAACGGTTGCATTCAGACCTCCTGCTAGGTTGCACTGTCGCCAGGCTCGAGCCGACAACGGTCTCCTGCTAATCCGTGCCAACACTTGCCATCCCCCTTTTACAGACTTTACAGGTGAGGAACGAAAACGCAACAGAAAATCTCCTTCTTCATCATGCTTTAAGCGCAAGTCTTGTGCTAAATCCTGCTCGATACGCTGAAATACGCTCGAATCTTTTCCAGCAGCACTCAAGCGAAAGCTTTCGAAGTTATCTAGTTGCTTAATATCTTTTAAAAAGGTCATTAAGTCTCGCCATTGCTCATTGCCAAGTAAGGCTTTTGGTCGAGGTATATCGAAGTTCTTAATGGCATACACTGCAACAACTGTTTTCAGGGTTTTAAGCTTGCTTATATTGCCTGAGTAGGTGAAAGACAGACTGCTGTCGGTTTCAGAAATAGGCTTGATTCCTTTAAATTTTTGCTTTAGCTCGTTTTTGACAATATCTTTAAGACCAGAAAGAAATTCAACCTCTATCTGTTGGGGTTTTTCTGAAGCTTGTGTTTTTTGATTTTGAGCTTGCTTGCTATTAGCCTGTTTGCTATTAGCCTGTTTGCTTTTAGTTTGTTTGTTCTGTTTTGGTGTTCGGTACTTTTTCTGAGATTTTTTCTCTTTCTTGCTTCCTGATTTCATCAGTATGGACTTAGGGGCAATACACTAAGAAGTTTGACAGAGGTGACAGTTTCAGGAACTTTTAAATCAAAGGTGTAGCGCTCACCTGCTTTGATGTTGTGAATGAGTTTGTAGGTGGGCTCGAGCTCTTCCCCTTCTCCTCCAAAGGTTCGAAAACTGACAAAAGCATAGTTGTAATTTAAATCTGTGTTGTTATGCAACTTTGCTGTAATCTCTTTTGTCTCTTCAAGATAGTCAATTGCTTGCACAAACAACTTTTGCTCAGGCACAAGTGCAGCATCTTCTTCTTCTTCAAGACGGCTTGTTAGTTCATCGGTCAAAAGACCAGCATGAATACTCAGGCTTTCATCTTTTTCTGCCGAGAACATGCCCGCATAGGGCGTATAGGTTTTGGGGTCAGCGACGATAGCATAGTGAAATTTACGGGCTTTTGTAACTGAGGTAGACAGGGGTGTTTCACCCATATAGTCACCATTGAAGTAGACATCTGCACCATTTGGCACACTGGCAAAATACAATTCTACATCTTCAGGAGAACTGTAAGCAGTCTTAAAAGGATCACCATCACTATCACTCTGTTGCAAAGCTTCCGACTTACTAACGACTTTGAAGTTCTGTGCAAACCACGTGCTATTCACAACATTAAGTGAGAGTATTGCCATAAAAAAACTAAGCAGCATAGCAATAAAACCCTGTTTTGGCGCACTTGGAAAAGCTTTGCGTACACGAGGGTGAAAGCTGGCAGGTAAAAAGATGAGTGACAAAATTGCACAAAACAATGTGCCAAATACAAAAAAGCTTAAAGCACTTTGCAAAAGTTGTTGAGTGAGTGAACTAAAATCCATAGTATTTTTAGTGAGTAGTATTGCTGTTTAGTAAATCGTTTGAGCTGATTGCACTGAGAGTATAGTCAAGTTAGGACACAAAATGACTGCACACTATGTGAATGTTTAAATATATTGAATGCCTAAATATACTTATTTAATATTAGTGTGAGTATACTTCTATCATAGAGGGAGACATGCTGCTGTGTCTATAGTTTTCCAATTTACAAATCATTTCCAAACAATCAGGTGTAATAATGGTTTTATGATTAATTGCTTGGTCAAGCAGCTACGAATAACCTAAAAAGCTCGGCAATCACAAGCATCATTAAAGGTTAAGTAGCGGAATACCACTCAAAAGCTCAAAGAGCCGTAATAATCAAGTGGGAATTCATATCACATATGTATTTAGGAGAGAGCTTCAGTATGAAAATCTTTAAATTTCGTATAGTAGGACTTGCTTATGTCTTAGCAAGTATTCTTTTGCTTACGGGTGTCTTAGGCTTAGCGCAAGAACAAGAAGAAAGCGCTGAAGAAGAACTAGTCGCAACGCACAGCATTATTGTTGAGCAAAGTGAAGCACAGTTCTCAATCTTTGAGATTTTGCTAGGAAACGATAAAACAGTTATTGGTACAACGAACTTAGTGAGTGGAGATTTGTCTTTTGATTTAGCGAATCCGCAAGTTGCACAGCTTGGACCTATTGTGATTGATGCACGTGGATTTGAAACGGATGATCGTCGTCGTAATGGTGCTATTCAAAGACGTGTTTTAAATACAAGTCAGGAAGGCAATGAGTTTATTACCTTTGCAGCAACAAAAATTGAAGGACTGCCTGAAACTGTTGCCGTTGGCGATAGCTTTGAACTCATGATAACAGGTGATTTAACGCTAGTAGGAACAACCCTAGAAGAGGTCTTTACTGTAAACGTTACCGTAAATTCAGAAACTGAACTTGAAGGTAGTGGCACAGCAACTATTTTGCATAAGAACTACGACTTAAATATTCCTAAAGTGCCTGTTGTTAGCTTTGTAGCAGATGAGCTTACGCTTGAGATTGCTTTTGTTGCTGGCGTGGCTGAGACTACTGAATAGTAGGCTTGTTCTGAAATAAGAGATCGTACCAAGTAAGAGTAATAGCCAAGCATTTTATAACCCTCACCCCTAGCCCCTCTCCCAAATTTGGGAGAGGGGGATAGTCGTTTGTAGGACAGTGTTTTTCGGGGGTGAGGGTCGTACTTAATTAACTAAACGCAGTAGTTATTTCAAAATGACTTTAGCAGCTAAAAATCAAAAATAGAGAAAGTCCGCATTTTTTAAGATGCGGACTTTCTCTATACGGAACTATACTTCCCCCTTTTCTAAAGGGGGACCGAGGGGGATTCCGCTACAAATTCACAGCAAAAAACGCTAACAACTCATCCCAAGCTTTCTGCTGCACAGGGTCTTCTGCAATGGTTTCAACTGATTGCACAAAAGCGTGACCTTTGTCTGCATAGATACTAATCTGATTTTCGATACCAGCATCCGTGAGCGCAGTTTCAAAGCTATTGACTTCTTCAACTGGAATCGATTGGTCGGTTTCACCAAAGATGCCCAAAACAGGTCCTGGGAAAGCCTTCAGTGTTTCGCTTTCTGTTATAAGTCCACTGCCATAAAATATGGCAGTAGCTGCCAAGTCAGGATTTTCCAAACTATAGTGCATGGCAGCACTTCCCCCAAAGCAGAAACCCATGACAGCGACACGACTGCTATTAACATCATCTTGTTGGCTTAGCCATGCATATGTAGTAGCAAGGTCAGTATTGATTTCATCTCGCTCTTTACGGAGTGTTTGCCAGATAGCTCTGACTAACCAGCCTGTTGTGTTGCCACGCATAGCATCTGGTGCTACGACTACATAGCCTTCGTCGGCGAGGGCTTGTGCTTTAGCAGTGATGCTTTCCTTCAAGCCCCAAAATTCATGCACCATGATTACAGCAGGGTAGCCGCCTTCTGGCATTGGTGTAGTGGCGCTAGGACGTGCAACGAATGCACCAACATCAACGGCACTTGCGCTTGATGCGGGTAGTGTTTGCGAAATGAGTGTTTCAACTTTATTGCGATTGACCCATGCATCTACTGGGACGCTCAGTGCTAATACAACGATTAGACAAGCAATCGCAGCGAGTAGCCATAAGACAGTTCTCAAAATTAGTTTTGCAATTCGATTCATAAATGCAGCATAACCATATAGATTAGGTCAATTCCGTAAGCAGGAAACATTTGTGCTGGTATCTTTCTTAACGACTTTGAAAGATTGAACATGGCATCATGAAGAGGTGATTGCAATTATCGGGGCAGGTGCAGCAGGATTAGCAACTGCCTACCATCTACAAAAACAAGGTCTTCCTTTTACTATTTTTGAAAAAGAAGGTGCTGGTTCTACTTGGGGCAAGCACTACCGTGGGTTAAAGCTGCATAGCTTAAAGCAGGTATCTGCGTTGCCAGACTTAGCAATGCCAAAGGAGTATCCACCCTTTCCTTCTGGTCCAGAAATGAAGGAGTACCTTGAATCCTATGCTGAGCATTTTAAATTTCCGATTGAGCATACAGAAATTACAGCTATTGAGTTTAGAGAAAATGAAAAGCTTTGGGACTTACACAGTAGTTCGGGTGTGCATCAAGCAACCATCATTGTGATTGCTACAGGGATCTGGCACAGTCCAAAATCGCCTAGTGATCTTGAGCAGCATCTTGCTAAATTTGCTGGGGAACAGTTACAAGCAAAAGATTACCATCAGCCAGAAGATGTTTCTGGAAAAAGTGTGCTGGTAATTGGTGCTGGTAATAGTGGTGCAGAGATTGCAAGTCAACTTGCTCAAGCTGGTCGGGAGGTTAGCATTTTGGTGAGGGATGGCGTGCTTGTGTTGCCTTATCCGAAGAGTTGGGTGGGCTCGAGCCTAACCGCGACCATCCTCAGAACCCTCCCTCCTGCTATATCTTCCACCTACCTAAAAAGCACCCGCAAAGGCTACCCCGAGCTAGGTCTACCGCTACCCACAAAAAAAACAGCCCTAGAAGCCTACCCCGTCATTAGTGAAGACTTCATACCGTTAGTCAGGCAAGGCAAAATCCGAGTAGTCAAAGGCATTCGAAATATCTCTGGAAAAGAAATCACCTTTGGTGAAAGCAAACACCAAAACCCACAGCGTTTAGCAACAAACACCATCACTACAGAACTCATAGATAGCATCATCTTAGCAACAGGTTACCGAGGCAACTTTAGTGCCTTTAGCAAGTACCTTGAAAGCAATGAACGAGGCTTTCCTATTTTAGAAAACTACCAATCCATACTAAATAAACAACTCTTTTGCGTAGGCTACGATTACCCCGCAACCGAAGCTTGGTTACAAGCTATTAAGCGTAGTAGTAAAGAAGTTGCACATGACATAGATAGATGTCTTAAAACTATCGGTTGACATTTTTAGGAGACCTATGAAGCTAACACTTAGAACACTTCTCTATTTTTTTATCGTATTTCTATTACCTGCATGTACATTTGCCCAACAAGATGCCCAGCAAGATACTAAGCAAGATAATCAGAAAGAGAGTACAGCTCAAGCTACTCAAACTTGGCAACTAGACTATTCAGCACAATGGTTAAGCTCTATAGATTCAAAGCTTTATAGCATAGATAAGCTTGGTTCCATCACCGAATTAGATGTGGATTCTGGAACAGTTCAAACTGTAGCAACTGCACATGAACGCAGCTTCTTAACGAGTTGTAACAACACTTTAGTCTATGTTGATACAAACAGTAGACTAAACGCACTCAACGGATTCAACAGCTCGATAGAAGTAGCACCGTTTAGTATGCCTACTTGTTTGGAAAGTGATAACTTAAAGGCAGGGCACTTAAAAACTGGGCACTTAAAAAGTGGATACATAGTAGTTGTGAACACTACTGGTGATTTAATACTAGTAGACGATCAAGGTGAGGGTGTAAGCCGTTTACAGCTAGATGCACTACGAGACGCCCAACTGCGCCAAGCAGATGTAGATAGAGATGGCAGCAATGAAATTATCGTATTGACGCAACCAACAGAGCGATATGGACACGGTGTACTTGGTGACCGAACAGAAGCTGAGAGTATAACTGTAGTGGATAGCAAAAGCTGGACAGTGAAAGCAAGCTTTGAGCTACCTGAACCTTTTGTGTTTGAGCAACTGCGAGCTGAAGCTTTAGATACAGGTACTAAGACGTTAATCTTGGGTACACGTGCTTCAAGGCAGACAGGCGCTGGTGTGATTGCTTTAGAACTGCAAGATAATGAGCTTGTACAAGTAGGTGAAGCAGGCGTGATTGGCTTAGGTAATCGCTGGCTCAATCTGTTTGATGTTGCCAATGGCGAAGCTTATGCTATCAAAACACCACATATTGGCGGACCATTGCAACGCTATAGTTTTGTTGAAGATGAATTACAATTGCGCTCACAAACTGTAGGAGTTACAAATCACAGGATTGGTGATAGGAATCTTGATTTGGCAGTTTTAATAGAAAACAGTGATAACACGACTTTGTTTGTAGCACCACAGTATGACCAGAAAACTTTAGAAGCTTTTAGCTGTGTACGTGGGGAGATGTGTGAAAGTCAGTGGACATACAAAATGGACAACTTTTTGACGAGCAATATTTTGGTACAAGAGGTTGGTGACACGGTTTATGTTGCAGCAGCGGATCAAGGCGGAAAGCTTTACTTGATTGATATAAATTGGCATTTACATTAATATAGCACTCTAGGATATAGGTGCTACATTTTGAATTATGTCTTCATGTTGCAAGAAAGCGATTCTTATCTTAATTGGTCTGCAACTATAACAAGGTACTATGTAGTGTGTAGCACTTAACTTTTAAATCGCCATAATACCCACAGCATTGATGAATGATTTAACTCAAATTGGTACTACTATGCTTTTAAGGGTATATTGATAATTTTTCTAGCTGTCATACTAAGCTGAAAGATAAAAGTCATAATTACATTGTTATTTATTTTGTCACTTATTTCGCCAAAGGAAGCAAAAGATAAGCACGTTCTGACCTATGATTATTCTTAGCATTATGAGTATGACATTCTGGATTCATTTTGGTATTATGCTAAATCAATAAATTGCTGTCTAATTGACGCATGAGGTGTTAACTTGTTTTGTGTAGGTGGAAGAGGGAAAGATAAGTGCTAAGGAGAAGGTGTAGTAGGCAAGCTACTAGGGTTTTTAGCACTTGAACCAGTATATTACATAATCACACAATGTCTGCTACACC
>CALDTA010000282.1:0-3233 GCA_937924455.1 uncultured Deinococcales bacterium | reverse complement strand
GTTAATACTATTCGGAACAACTTTTGCATCAAGAACTATTCTAAGAAGAAATGTAATAAGAAAACTGTGCTTCAACCTTTGCACAAATTTTGGTACAGATTCTGGTAAAGATTTTGAACAGGCAAAGCACGTTAACTATTTTGAGATGTTTTACCAACTTGGAAAATCAATATTGCCCAACCAATAATCTGCAACACACCACCAATTGGGGTAATTGCTCCAAAAATGCCAATATCGGTTGCAACAAGTGTATAGAGACTTCCAGAGAAAATGATGCTACCTAGCACAATAAATGGAGCAGCACGCCAGCAAGGTCTTGGTAAAGCACCAATTGCAAGTAGTGCAAGTGCATGATACATCTGGTATCGCACTGCTGTTTCAAAAGTTTCGAGGCGTTCTGGTCGAATGATATCTTCAAGCATGTGTGCGCCAAAAGCACCAAGTGCTACAGCAAGCAATGCAAAGAATGCGCCAAGTCGTGAAGGGTGAAAAAGAGGATTTGACATACCCTGTTGTATGCCTAGCGAAGCTTATCTTATAAGATTGCTTTGTCCTCTATTTGATTTGTCCTCTATTTAATTTGTCCTCTATTTGTCCTCTATGGCACTCTAAGAGATAGATACTACATTTTGAATCATAAAGCTCTTCCACGATTAACTAACCCAAGTCAGTTAATCGGCGATGCAGATGTCTGTGAAAACCACACGGTGCGAATAGATGTCTACGAAAACCACACGGTGCGAATAGATGTCTGTGAAAACCACACAGTGACACAGTGCGAATAGGAACGAACTCATTTAGTATGGGTCAATATTATTAACGTTTCCACGTAACAACTGTACACACTAGGTGAGTTAATTCTTACTCGTTACGAAGCTCGCCGATTCACTTCCCGATTCACTGCAACAGCAGTGAATCGTGGAACTGCTACTTAGTGTCATGACTCAAGCAATTGGTCTAGACTTTGTGCGTCTAGGACGTAATTTCATCAGTTTTTAGCAACACGAGTTATGCTTTAACTCTAAAATAAATAAGAAGGCTTTATGAAACTGTTACAAGTTTGCTACTTAAGCCTGCACCAATTTCCCATAAGTAACTGTCTTGCTCTATATTGTTGGGCCAGTTGTAACTCAATCTGCCTGTGAAGTCATGGTCACCAAACAAGACATCTGTAATACCCTCTCCTTCAGTACCAGGTAACCAGGCTGCAATAAAGGCATCCCATGAATCGATTTCATCAGTGATTAGTAAAGGTCTACCTGACATTAAAATAACCACGACCTTATCACAATGTGCCTTCGTTTTTTCTACAAGCGCTCTGTCATTAAGTGGAATATGTAAATGAGTTTTATCCCCCATACCTTCTGCATAAGGCTCTTCTGCAAGGACAACGATTCCAATCGGTGCTCGTACATCAGGATCAAATTCTGCATTAGCACTGTAGTGTAGTTGTGCAGTGTCTGTAAGGGTTGTTTTTATACTTTCTAAAATAGTAGTGCCTTCAGTAATTGCACCAGGCATACCCATCCAGCTAATCGTCCAACCACCACACTGGTAGCCTATATCATTGGCTGCAATACCCGTAACAATGAGTGATTCAGATTTTTGTAGTGGTACGATATTGTCATTGTTTTTGAGCAAGACTTGTGATTTGCGAACTACTTCGCGACCAAGCGCACGGTGTTCACTACAGCCTACTGTGGCAAGTAATGCAGCGTCGGTACGAGGCGTATCAAACAGACCCAAGACTTCTTTGACATGCAAAATACGGGTTACAGCGTCATCTATGCGGTCTATAGAAACATCACCCTTTTCGACTGCTAATTTTAAAGTATCTATAAAGTGTGTATAGTCATAAGGAACCATGTTCATATCGATGCCAGCATTGATACAGGTGACAACTGCAGTGTAGAAATCTGGATCAACTTGATTGATGCCTTCCCAATCTGTGACGATAAAGCCTTGGAAGCCCATTTCATCTTTTAGCACTTTACTTAGAAGGTACTCTTGAGCATGCATCTTTTTACCGCCCCAACTACTAAAGGAAGCCATAATGTTAAGTGCGCCAGCATCTATAGCAGCTTGGTATGGAGGTAAGTGAATCTCTCGCAAGGTTTGCTCGTCAATTTCACTCACACCTTGATCAATCATCCATGCACCTTCTTCGATAAGGTGAACAAATTCTTCGCCAAGGTCGGAGACGGCAAGTGTTCTATCGAAGTCCAATTTTTCTCTATTTACACGTGTTGAGCTTCCCCAAGTTGCTGCGCCATCTGCAATAAAGTGCTTTACCGATGGCAGAACAGCGGTTGGACTATCCCAACTTTCTCCCTTTAGACCTTCAATAAAAGCTGTTGCAAATTCAGTGACAGTTTCGGTACGTTGTCCGTAACCTTCATAACTACGACCCCAGCGCAAATCTTGAGGAATTGAAACAGCAGGTGCAAAGTTCCAGCGAACACCAGTAGCGACACATTCAAGCGCTGTTGCTCTGCCAATACGTCTTGCTAAATCACTTTCACCTGTCATACCTACAGCGTTGTTATGAGGAAAAATTGTTGCTCCACGCATGTTGTTGTGACCGTGGACAGCATCAACACCATAAAGTAAGGGTATCGCCAAGCGGGTATTTAGTGCAGCTTCTTGATAGCTTTCTACCATTTCCCGCCAAAGTGCGGGTGTATTTGGGGCAGGTGTACCACCACCACCACTTAAGACTGAGCCAAGATAATACTTGCTAACATCTTCTGGCGGAATGCTGTTTTTTTCAGCTTGAGTCATTTGACCAAGCTTTTCTTCTAAGGTCATTTTATTGACTAAGTTTTTTACATGTTCCGAAATGTTTTGTAGTGCCATACTATACTCCTAGTTATAACTGTTTTACTGTGTTTGGCTTAATGTATCTAGTAGCGTTTTCACGTAATATTGACCTAATGCTAAATGCGTTCTTTCCTACTCGTTACCAAGCTCGCCGATTAACTGACCCAAGTCAGTTAATCGTGGAAGAGCTTTAGCTACTATCAGATTCTTCGTATCTAAAGTAGTCAAAGTCCGCATGTAAATTGTTCCCTGTTAAGTCCTGAACACAAAGTGCAATAAAGGTTCCTGTAAAAGATAGACCATTGCAGTAGTCATCAGAAAGTAGACCTGCGTCATAAGCCTTGCCAATAGTCTGCCACTTATCTTTTTCTGTTGCATAGTAAAACTGAAAGGTGTCATGTTGGAAAGCTACT
>CALDTA010000281.1:0-3817 GCA_937924455.1 uncultured Deinococcales bacterium | reverse complement strand
TGAAAAAGCCACTATGTTATACAGTAAAGCTGTAAATAGTAGCGTATAGGCTACTTGTAAACTCTTTTTTTCGGTAGTCAGGCTCGAGCCCTTAGGTCTACGCCAGTCATATAAAAAATGATATACAAACAGCAAAGTCATGCTCACAAGTGGTATCAAGCTTAGGTAATCATAAAAATCTAAAACAGACCAATCTAGAAAGTTGGCTCGAGCCAAGCCATCAGTAATGTGCCCATACGCCAATAGTGGGGGAACAAGCATCAAAAAACAAAATACTAAAACTCTAAGCCAAGAAAACCGCCACGCTTGCTTATAGGCAAGCAGTGCTGCCAAAATAATCAAGCTACTGCCAAAGGTTAGCAATATTCTCAAAACATTAATCTGGTCAAACAAAATAAATCGACCGATACTTGCTGGTACAGGTAAATACATCCATGCAAATAGTACAAAAAGTAGCACAAAAATAAGACTATAAGACCAAAGGTGCATTCTAATATGCTTAAAAGCAGATTTGAAATTACTAAAACAAACTACAGACGCCACAAGAATGCTAGAAACTACAGCAATTTCGCATTGATTTCTTATATTAGAAATTGCGAAAAAATCCTGCCCAATAAGTGCATGGGGTGCAAAAAACGCCCATAAATAATAGCGAGGTAAATATCCACCAGGAAGACTACGCTCACCTGGGTAAACAGTATTGAGCATGAGTGCAATACTATCTTGCTGATAAAGGTAATAAACACCACCTGCAAGGCAAAAACCCGCAAGGCAAACAAGAATATTCGTTACCCTAAACTTTTCTCTACAAAAGGCTAAAGCAAAAATGCCATACATGTAAATCAGCGTAATTTGCCAAGGTGGGTAAATGAGCGCTAGTAAAGCTATTAGGGCAAAGTAAAAGGTCAACAAGAACTTTGCTATATAAGACCTACTAAATAAAAAAGGCAAAACAATCCAAACGGTTAGTGCAAATACTGGTGCATTTGTTGACCACCAAGCTTGATTGTGTTGTGAAAAGAAGAGGAGCGCTGCTAGCAGTGCTGAAAAGAGTAAGGGCAACCTGAGCTTTGTAAAAAAAATCGTATGTCCTACTAAGAACATAGCAATCATAAAGAAGTGGTATAGAGAGTAGGCTCGAGCCGCATCCAGCACCCAAAAGCCCCACATATAGGGCTTAAACGCCAAAGCCCAATCAGCAAGTGGCAGACCATAAAAAAAACGTAAATCTTCTTTGTAGGGGCTAAGTTGATTATAGCGCTCAAAGTTATTGTTGACAGCAATTTGAAAATAGGGGGTTACTACCGAATATTCATCTCCCCTGACAACTCGTGCCTCTCCTAAAATTGGCTTAGCATCAAGACCTAGATACTGTTCGAGTACCACAGAATAGTGCGATGGCGATAAACTAAAAGAAACATAGAATAGCCCAGACACCAAGAGTGCCAGTAAAAGAAAAATTTGTGTTCGACTCAACCTCAAACCTTCACACCCTTTTTAAAACTTACTATTCCACCTATATGGCTGTGTAATATAAAAACTAGCACTCTGGGTTTACACTATTTAGCTTAGCCGACAGATGAATAACTAGTTTGTGCTTTTTCTTGAATTTTACTCCAGATTTCTAACGCTAAGGTTTCTGGCAAATCAATATCGTCAAAGGTAACCACTTCACCTTTAGAAATGTCTTTTCTCATAACAGCATCTTTAATAAGTCCAATAGGCACATGATTAGGATACTCAAGGATATCCACTGCTTCACCACGCATCTCAAAACTACCAATGGCAAACTCAATTTTGTCACCACTTTTTAGTGGCTTTTTGGTGATGGCAGCAACGCTGTAACGGGGATTTGCAGAGTTATTTAGTAATATCTTATTTTGGAAAGCAACTTGAACTATCGTACGCGTCATCTCTAAATGACATAAATGGTAGTTACGTACTAGCACATACGGTGCGCCTTCACCCATTTTCAGATGGCTAAGTGCAGCTTTCTGCGACTCATCATGATCTGCAGCAATAAAAACGCCTCCAGGACCATTACTACAGAGTACATAATCACTAATCGGCTGTTCGTAGCCTCTGCCTTCTGCCAGCACTCTTGCACCAACTTCGGCATCGTCGCATATTGGACCAATAAGTCCTCGTTGTGTAATTTGGGCATCTAAACCATTGGCAACAAGTACTTGCTCTGTTTGCAACTTCGTACCATCTGTGAAAGAGGTGACCATCTGCAACGAAATACCTTTTTTGTTTGCCCAATAGAGCATATTTTCCTTTGTAGGATTGCGCTCAAGAAAACTTTTGATATTCCCGTACACAATAGGTTTAAAGCCCATAAATCTGACTTCTTCATTAAGTGCAGCCAAACACCCAGGTTGATCGCCTTCAGCTTCTGTAATGAAACCCTTATCAACAAAATAAGATGCGGTTGTAACTTGAAACTCAGCGTTCATCGTTACCAAAGGCAAGTCATTTTTGACCGTTTGCATTGCCACTTCAGTAGCATGAACAACATCTCCACTGCATTCCACAACAATATCAACATTGTCAATAAGTTCATCCAAAGAATTAGTCAAGACACTTTGATTAGGAAGTCCTTGCACTGTTGATGGATCTCGCCTTGTCAATACTTTTGTGACTTCAAGATTATCCTGATTTAAAAGATTATGTGCTAAGCCTTTAGCAATAAACCCTGTACCTATGATGCCAATCTTTTTCTTCATGCGGTGTGCAACTCTCTCCTACAATCAAAGCTAGTAACGATAGCCTGTACATATTATAGCCTGTATACATTACAACCTGTACAATTATTGATACTAATCGCTCTACTTAGTGCTGTCTTTCCACGATACTATGTGTATCACAGGCTAAATGTAACAAAACTGCTCTAAAACTACACTCCTAACTTTTCTCTTGCCTCCATAATACTCTTTGAAACGTCAGTGATATTAAAATGCACGACCTGCATACCTACAGCTTCTCCCCCAACAACATTTCGCAATTGGTCATCAACAAAGACAACTTCATTAGGAGTGCAGTCTAACTTATCCAAAGCAAGTTGATAAGCTTTTGGGTCAGGCTTAAGAATCTTAGTATGTGTAGCATCTATCATGAAGTCCATGTGCGACAGTATCTCGATTTGCTCCAGTACTTCTTCACCGTAGAAAAGCTCGAGCTCATTACTCAGCACCCCAACAGCCATCCCTTTAGCTTTAGCATCCTGCACAAGACTTACAATCTCAGGTCGCACTAACTGCTTAGGATCACGCACGGCTCTCAAAAACTCAAGCATCCCCCAATCAGCCTTACCTACCAACTCTCCTGTCTCTCTAGCCCGTGTATACCAATACTCACGTTCAGTGATTTCATCACGTTGCATCTTTTGCCAAAGTTCATCTTGCCCAAGCCCATCTTGCCCAAGCGCATCTTGCCCAAACTGCTCTTTTGGCGCAAATGGTCCTAGCCAAGTCAATGAATTTGCAGGCAAGCCTAAGCGCTTTTCGCTAATGGCATGTTGTTCAAAAACGCTGTAGCTCATAACGCTACCAAAATCTAATAAAAGTGCTTTTGCCATCTAAACTCCTATCTGCTTCACATCAAAATAAATATGCTTTTCATCAATGTTAATAAATGTGAAATAATACCTTGTTATTTAAGGTATAGCATGTTATTCTCTAATCCTTGGAAAGAGGACTGAAGTGACGCACACTAAAACTTCAATACCTCATAATCATTAAGTCATATTTACGTCTTAACTTAATGTCTCTTCTACATCCAAGACACATACTTCTCTATTCCCCCCGCAAGGCGAGTT
>CALDTA010000280.1:0-3536 GCA_937924455.1 uncultured Deinococcales bacterium | reverse complement strand
CAGCGTCCTGATTATAAAATTCGAGTGTTTCAAAAGGTCCGCTCATTCTAAAATGTTGCTGAGCGTTTATCGTTGTATTTTCTGCAAGGTCAATACGTAAGCTTTGTGCTTCTTCAGATGTTTCTAGTGCTTCTGATGGTAAAAGACTTGAGAGCGCAACAAGCCATTCTGTTGACCAATTGTCTAATTGAATGTTTAGTGTTTCTGAGATAAAGCTAAGTTCTTTCGTTTCACTGTCATAAGTCAGCGTATTTACAGTATTTATAGGGTCTTCAACCATCATGATGTCTAAGCCTGAAACGGTTGATAGACCAGTGGGTGTGTTATTTTGTGCTTCATTTTGTGTAAAGCCTAAAAAGAGTAGTTGGGATGTCAAAAGTACGATGCCTATGGCATGTAGTGCAAGTTTCATAAGTTGAGAATAGTCCTTTTCTACTTGAGCATTGTGTGAGTTGGTGTATCTGTAGTTTTTTTAATGGGCATTTAAACTGATGTAAAAGAGTTCAATCAGTGCGATACAGATACACCTCAGCAGTTTTTTACGCTACGCTTCAAAAACATGCAGCTCCAAAAACACAATGGTTAGGACAGCTTTTGAGTTCAGTAATTCTTGTGAAATAAGGCTTTCTAGTTATACAGAAGACTTTTTTGCAAGTTAGGGTCGGGGCTAATTTGAATTAAATTCGAGTATATTTTACATCCAAATAGCCTAATTAATCAGAAACGTCGTCACAGACGCAAATCACCTTAAAGAGCTAGATAAATCTCAGTTGTAATACTTGTTCTAACCATTGAAAAGAAAGTTTTGCTAATTAAAGCTCTTCCACGATTCACTGCAACAGCAGTGAATCGTGGAACTGCTATTAGTATGGGTCAATATTACGTAGAAACGCTATTACTACCATCTATGATGTACATCAGCACGAATGTGTGAATCGTAGATGGTTTTTACTTTTTCTAGGCTACTAGCTGTTAAGTCTGAAAGTTGTGAGGCTTTTGCATTGCTAACAGCCTGTTCAACATTTTTTGCACCTGGAATTGCAACCGAAATAGCGTCACTCATAAGAATCCACTTAAGTGCAAGTTGTGCCAGTGTAGCACCTTCAGGAACAAGTGTTTTGAGTTCTTCAGCAGCGTCTAAACCTTTATTAAAATCAACACCTGAAAAGGTTTCACCGATATCAAAAGCTTCACCCTTGCGGTTATAGTTGCGGTGATCGCTTGCTGCAAACTGTCTGTCTTTGCTCATTTTGCCAGAGAGCAAGCCACTAGCCAGTGGCACTCTAGCGATGATGCCAACATTTTTTTCTTTGGCCGCTTCAAAGATTTCCATGGCTGGTTTAAGCCTAAACATGTTGTAAATAATCTGAATAGAAGCAACTGCTTCATGCGCCATTGCTAGCTTTGCTTCTTCGACAGTTTCCACGCTTACGCCGTAGTGCTTGATTAAACCCTCTTGCTTGAGTTTATCCAGAGCATCAAAAGTAAGGTCTTGATGGTAGACATCGGTTGGTGGACAGTGAAGTTGTACGAGGTCCAGTGAGTCTACTTGCAGATTCTCTAAACTCCGAGCTATAAAGTCTGATAAGTTTTCGTAGTTATAGCCCTCAGTTGTATGTGGGTTTAACCTACGTCCAGCTTTTGTGGCTATGGTCAATGTTTCGTTTGGAAAGTCTTTGCGGATTCTTGCAACACGCTTTTCGCTGAGACCATCGCCGTAAACATCAGCCGTATCTATAAAGTTGACACCTGCTTCTATGGACGCTCTCAGTGCTGCCAAAGCATCTGATTCGCTGACATCTCCCCAGTCTGCGCCGATTGCCCATGCACCAAAACCAATTTCGGAAATTTGATAGTTTGTTTTGCCTAAAGTACGTTGATTCATCAGTTTTAATTATAACGGCACAATTCGGGTCGACATAGGATATTCATATTGATAGGCTTTTTGATAGGTTTTTTGATAGGCTTTAACGGCGTGAAGAAAACAATTAGAGAAAAAGGTGAATGTTATTATGTCTAAACAGATTCAATCTCAAGAATTAAGTATGTCAGCCACCGCATGGTTTTGGTTGATTATGCTTTCGATAGTTTGGGGTGGCTCTTTTTTCTTTATTGAAATCTGTTTACGAGATTTGCCTACACTCACTATTGTCTTTTTTCGGGTGTTTTTAGCTGCGCTTACCTTATACCTTTATCTTGCGATTAGACGAACGCCTATGCCTTTAGATCCAAAGCTGTGGCGAGATTTTTTTGGTATGGGCTTTTTGAATAATCTTGTGCCTTTTAGCTTGATTGTGTATGGACAGACGTTTATCGAAAGTGGGCTAGCTTCGATTCTCAATGCTACTATGCCAATCTTTACGGTTTTGCTTGCACATTTTCTAACACGAGATGAGCGCATAAATTCAGGAAAACTTGTGGGTGTCTTGCTGGGTCTCTTTGGTGTAGTCATGCTGATTGGTCCTGAAGCCTTGCAAGGTTTTACAGCGAATATTATAGGTCAAATGGCGATCTTAGCAGCGGCTACCTCTTATGCACTAGCAAGTATCTATGGTCGACGTTTTCGAGGCGTTGCAAGCAATATTACTGCTACAGGTATGTTAAGTGCTTCTGCCATTATGCTTTTACCTGTTGTCATGGTTATTGATAGACCGTGGCAGTATTCACCAAGTATGACTACTATTTCTGCACTGCTTGCTTTGGCAATTTTGAGTACTGCTATGGCCTACCTGATGTTTTTCTATGTTTTGCGTGTAGGTGGAGCTACGAATGTTTCTTTGGTTACGTTGCTCATACCTATGAGTGCTGTATTACTAGGGGCGTTGCTTCTTGGAGAGAGGCTTCAGTGGACAGCCTTTGTGGGGATGGGATTCATTTTTCTTGGTCTTTTGGCAATCAATGGACGCCTATCGACTTTGGTTAAGAAAAACTGAGCTAAACTTTGTGCATCTGAATTGTTTGTTTATACATTGTTTATATAATGCATAAGAGTAGGACAAGCATCTTTTTTCACACACTAATTGGTGCTATAGTAGCTGCACTATTTAGTGGGCAAAGTTTGCTCATAAATAAGGTCATGTTATTAGGAGTATTACCGTGCGTGTAGCAATTGTTGGTGCCACAGGTGCAGTCGGTCAAGAATTTTTAGAACTCTTAGCCGAACGCAATTTTCCCATAAGTGAGTTGAAGCTCTATGCTTCTCCCCGTTCTGCTGGAAAAGAGATAACCTTTAAAGGTACTACCTACACGGTCATGGCAACCCCTGAAGATGGCAACTTAGCAGCAGATATTGCCTTTGCTTCTGCAAGTGGAACACTGAGCAAAGCTGAGGCTAAAAAGTGGGCAGCTAACGGTGCGATTGTTATTGATAACAGTAGTGCTTGGCGAATGGACGCTGAAACACCGTTGGTGATTCCAGAAGTGAATGGTGAAGATGCTTTAGAACACAATGGTATTATTGCTAATCCAAACTGTTCGACCATCATTGCGCTTATGGCACTTGCGCCACTGCACAAGGCTTTTGGATTGAAGCGAGC
>CALDTA010000279.1:0-5457 GCA_937924455.1 uncultured Deinococcales bacterium | reverse complement strand
CCATTGTGCCAAAGCAAGTTAAAGGCAGAATAATCACCATGTACACGCTCTAAACGTAGTAGGTCAATCAAGATTTTTAGACTACGTTCATAAGCAAATTCAACTTCTTTTTCTGTCAAACTAGCATCAGCTAATCTTGGTGCTGGTTCATCTTTATCGCCAATAAGCTCCATCAACACAACTCGCCCTGCTTGTGACAGGTCGTTGGTTTTTGGACCAAGCATGGGCTTGGGTACAGGCAAACCTTCATTGTATAAAAACCAGAGTTGGTCATATTCATGTTGTACCCAAAGCGCAAGCTCACGGTCTAAGCCAGCTTTGCTGCTCAGGCTGTAGACCTTCTTTTCTCTCGCTTTGTTGATATAGCGACCAATTTTATACACTAAGTCTTTTTTGAAAGAACGAACCACAGCATCACGGTAAAGCTTTGCTGCCATGTAGCTCTCTGGTCCTTCACCTGGTCCTTTAACAAGGTAAACGGTAGCTTCTTTACCACTTTTTAGTTCACTGATGAGCTCGTCAACTAGACCCATTTCGTGTAAGTTCTGTAGACCGAAGTCATCAAACTTTTTTTCACGCTCGTTAGAGCCTAATTGTTTTACTGAACGCTGCCCTTTGGGTTTACGTTTATCTTTACGTTTACCAAAACTCTCGCCTGAATCGTCTTCGTAGTCGTAATCGTCATAATAGTTTTCGTAGTCTGACAAAAATGTTCCTCTTTCATAAACTTAGAAAAAATCAAAGGCGATGGGCACAGCCCATCCTATGGAAATCTGCTTTAGTTTAGCACAGCTAAAATGTAGCAGTATGAATAGTTAGTTCTATCTAAAGTTAGCAAAATAGACGCTTTGTTGCTGGTTTCCACCATTAAAACTTACACGGTAGCTTTGTGAGGCTTCAGGTGTGATATAGCGGTTGATAAAACTATCAAAGTAGTTACCAAGGTCTGTGTAAACACCAGGTTTTCCAGCCTCAGCACAGCCTTCACCAAAGCTGATGATGCCTACAAGCGCCCATGTATTCTGAACTCTGGCAAGCAGTGGACCACCGCTGTCACCAAGGCAAGCATCTCGACCGCCTTGTGGTAAACCTGCACACAACATATTTTCGCCATTGAAAATATTGCCAAGCATTTGCCTGCATTGGTTGTCGTTTATAAAAGGCAAGGTGGTCTGCTGTAGTTGGTTTGAGAATTGGAGTGATGCATTATTACTAGTTGGTGCTGTAGTACTACCCCAGCCTAAAACAGTACCACTGTTGCCAACTTGTGTGAGTTGTTGGGATGTGCTTCTGTTTGGCAAAAGTGCACGGGATTGTGTGAGAGATTGGGTTAGCTCGAGCAGTGCAATATCATTGCGAAAGGTCGCTATTTGAAAACTAGGATGCGTAATGACTCGGCGAACACCTACAAGTTGTCTTGGGTTTACACCCTGAGTTGGAATAAAGCTTTCATTGTGCAGTACACCAATCATTTCAGGACGTAAATTAAAGCCCAAATTATTTTGACTAGGGTGTACGCAGTGTGCTGCGGTTATAAGCCAGCGACTTGCAATCAAGGTTGCGCCACACCATCTTGTACCTGATGCAAAGCGTTGTCCATTTGCTGTTTGAATATCTTGATTTAATACCAGTGCAGTCATGAATGGAAACGAATTGATATTGGCATTCCATCCCCCAACGACCTGCGGTGCTATACCAGAACCAGATTGTTGTGTAGGACCAGCGTAAAGATTGCTCCAACCAACAGGCATGTCTTGGCTTACTTTGTAAGTTCCTGCGGCTAAATTTCTAAATTCATAAATTCCTGATGGGTTGGTAAGGGTATTGGGTTCATTAGGGTCTAGGCGGTTATTACTATTGAGGTCTAAATAAACACGCATACCTTCTATTGTTGATTCAAAAGCTTCGAAGCCTAGGTTTTGATTTTGGTCTTGCCAAACTTTTCCTGTAATGGTGTTGTTGCGAGATGAGGTACTAGCATTGTTGCTGATAATGCCAGTACTTGTCGTGCTAGTACTTGTTGTGCCACTAATTGGTTGCTGAAGTAAAGGATTTTGCATTGTGGAACTAAAATTGCTTGGCACATTTGCAATAGGTGGTGCTGGCTGTACAGGTTGCTGACTTGGCTGGGTTGTAGCTGTTTGATTTGGTCTTTGAAAAAAAGAGTTATTGAAAAGATTTCCAAAGATACTGGTGAGTGGTGGAAGGGGGTTTTGTACAGGTGTTTGTATGGGCGCTTGGCTGAACGACTGATTAGGTTGTTGACCACCATTTTGTGCAGCTTGCCATTCGTATGAACCAAACGGTGCGCTACTAGGATTTGAATTGTTCCCAACAGAGTTGTTGCCAGTTGAGAAGAGTGTTTGATAAGACGGTAATTGAAACGGTAGCTCTGTGGTTGGTGCTGGGTTTTGAAGGGCAAATTGATTTGTATTAGGTAATGAAAACTGAGAGGGAGAGTTAAAACTTGAATTATTACTAAGTGAATTACTAGTACCCAGTGAATTATTGCCACCTAGTGAATTATTGCCACCTAGTGCAAAAGGTAGAGGGCGTACGCCAGGAAGACCACTCGAACTCAAATTATTGGTGCTTAAATTGTTAGAGTTTGAAAGAAAGTTTCGTGCTTGAAACTCTTGATTAGTTTCTGGGGTTAATGGTTGTTGCACAGCTATGTTTGTTTGATTATTGTTTACTGTGCCTATGTCTGCACCCATAACGGTATGGATAGGTAAACTTCTTGCAACTGCAGTCTGAATAACCGCAGGATTGCGAACCACAGTTGTGTCTTCTAAGTAGTTGATGTTCAAACTAAGGTTTTGGTTGTCTTCAAGAAAAAATTCCAACGCTTTGTCTTGAGGGTTGTAATTTATGCCATTGGCAATTACTGGAATAACTGCTGCTTTGTAATTACCGCTAGGTAAATCATTGATCGTCGTACTTGAATTTAAGTAAAGCCTAACGCCTGCTTCAAAACTGCTCAGAGAAATTGCTGCTGGAGTATTTGCAGGTAGACCAGTTATGTTGAGGGTGACAGAGCTCGAGCCTGCCCAAGCTATCAAACTGAGTATAAAAACTAGGGAAAAGGTGGTCCAGAATTTAGTGAACTTAGTATTTAGTGCCGAAACCATATAGTTAAAGTATAGCGCATTCTATTGATTAGAATGGTACTGTCTGCTGATTAGAACCATAGTTTGGGTATTGGCTATGCAGTATTTTGAAGCGTTTTAACAAAACCATCTGCCCAAGACAGCAACTCTTGAACCTCGGCAGGACTTCCAGCCTCACAATAAATTCTTAAGACGGGTTCAGTCCCACTAGCTCTGAACATCAGCCACGCATTACCAGATAGATTGAGCTTGATGCCATCAAGTGCTTCTACAGACTCAAGTGCTCTAGTAGCAATGCGTTCTGGTGGGGTTTCTAAGCTGGTCATGACCGCATCTTTCAAGTCATTACCTTGTAAATGAAGGTCAAGACGGTCATAGCTGTGTTTCCAACCTGTTTCAGCTTCAAAGCTTTCAAAAAGCTTATCTAAAGACATAGTTGCCTTTGCCATCGCTTCAACGAGCAATAGACTATTGGCAATGCCGTCACGTTCAGGAATATGCCCTGCGACGCCAATGCCACCAGATTCTTCACCGCCAGCAAGAATATCTTCATCTAGCATGGCATCAACGATGTATTTGAACCCTACAGGTGTTTCGATAACCTCGATTGATCGTTTTTGTGCAAGTTTTTCAATAAGCCTTGAGACGGTAAAAGTTTTTACGATTTTGCCACTAAAACCTTTTTTATGCATCAAATCTATGAGCACAGCAAAGATTTGGTGTGAGTTGAAAAAATCTCCATTTGGCAAGACAGCACCAAGGCGATCACCATCACCATCAGTAGCAACCAGTAAGTCACAGCTATTATGCTTGAGATAGTTTTTGGCAGCATCAAGATTTAGGTCAATAGGCTCAGGATTGACACCGTAAAACATAGGGTCTACTTGTGGATGAAGTTCAGTGCATTCAATAGCAAGAGTGTATTTTTCGATGAATGCTTTAATCCAACCTGTTGCAGCACCCCCCATTGCCTCGTGGCAGAGCTTGAATTCAACCTGTTGTAATAGTTCAATATCAACGAGTTTGCTTAGTTGTTGAAAGTAAGCATCACGAATATCAAAGCTTTGTATATCTGTAAATGTTTCAGGAATACGTTTTACATCTTCATGTGCTGTTTCATTGGTGAGTTTACTAACTGCTTTGTAAATATCCTGCGTAGCAGTACCCCCATAGGGTCCTTTGAGCTTGAAACCACTGTACGGAGGTGGGTTGTGTGAGGCAGTAATCATGATGCCACCGCTTGCGCCATAATGTTTGACAGCAAAGGATAGTGCAGGTGTAGGTATGTAATCTTCCGATAAGAGGACGTCTATACCATTGCTAGCTAATACTTCAGAAGTACGTTGTGCGAAGAGGCGACCATTGAAGCGTGTGTCGTAACCGATGATAACTTTTGGTCTTTGCGCTGAACTGTGTGGACTGACTGAACTGCTTGAACTAGTTGTGAGCAGATATGTGGCATAAGCTTGTGCTGCTCTAGAAATATTTTTAACCGTAAAGCCATCGCCAATAATATCTCGCCAGCCATCGGTTCCGAATTTCAAATAGTCCATTAGTCAAGTACGATATCTGTTAGGCGTTCGTCAGCCAATAGCTTTTTCAAGTCTTGAACACGGTCTTTAGGTACAAGCAGCACAGTGTTACCTCGCTTCACAACCACTAGGTCTTGTACACCAAGCGTAACGACTACGTCGTCGTCATTGGTTGTGTATATGATGTTGCCTGAAGCTTCCATGGCGATGTGTTTTCCGACAACAGTATTTATGTCTGTGCTAGTGCCAACTAGGCGCTCGAGCGCAACCCAATCGCCTAAATCATCCCAGCCATAGTCGGCAGGTACAACATAGGCACGCTCTGTTTTTTCTAAGACAGCATAGTCAATGCTAATTTTTGGAAGTGTTGGAAAGACAGTGTCTAGCGTGTCGTTATTCACAGCATCAGTTAAGCGTCTGATAAGTTCAGGTGTATATTTACTGAGTTCCCAGAGAATGGTGTCGGTGTACCACAGGAAGATGCCATTGTTCCAAACATAGTCACCTGAAGCAAGATAACTTGTTGCAGTCTGCTCATTTGGTTTCTCCACAAAACCTTGAACTTTGTAGCCATGCTCCACAGCTTCACCTTTTTGAATATATCCAAAGCCAGTCGCAGGATAGTGAGGGGTAATCCCGACGGTTGTGAGACCTTTATAGCGTTTTGTGAGGTTATAGGCGCTTAAGATACTTTCTTGAAATTTAGAGTCATTAATAACTTTGTGGTCTGAAGTAAAGAGACCCATCATGACGCTGCCGTAGCGTTTTTCTACTTCAAGTGCTGCATAGGCAATAGCAGGAGCAGTATCTCGTCC
>CALDTA010000278.1:0-5237 GCA_937924455.1 uncultured Deinococcales bacterium | reverse complement strand
TTTATTCGCATGGACTTAGCAGAGCTTGCGAGTGTGCGTGATGCAGCAACAGAAGTTTTGAAGACAGTTTCACAGATTGATGCGCTGATTTGTAACGCTGCAATCGCCCAAGTACCTACACAAAAATTCACTGTTGACGGTTTTGAAAGCCAGCTTGGCACCAATCATTGTGGTCATTTTGTTCTCTGTGGAATGCTCTTCGACCGTATTGAAGAATCTATGGGGCACATCGTGGTTGTTGCAAGTCTTGGCTATAAGATGGGTCTAAAGACAATACAGTTTGACGATATGAACTGGGACAAGAACTATCACCCAAACCGCACCTATTGTCACAGTAAATTAGCACAGATGATGTTTGCCTATGAGCTGCAAGACAAGGTCAAAGAAGCAAACAAAAATGTTAAAGTCTATGTTTGTCACCCTGGTGCATCTGCAACTTCGCTAATCAGTACCAGCGGTAGTCGTGCAATGCAGATTATTTGGGGGCTTATGAGCAAGTCACCCATGGTTCAATCTGCCGAAAAAGGCGCATATCCAGAAATTATGTGTGCAACTGAAAAGGGCTTGGAGCAGCGTGCGCTTTATGGTCCTACAGGGTTCATGGAAGTTGGTGGTCCTGTCGGTAAAGGTACTTTGGAATCCTACGCCCATGAAAAGGCAGTCATGACGAAACTCTGGGACTGGTCAGAGGAGGCAACTGGTTTCCAGTGGAACATTTAAATTGAAAAATAATTAAAGAAAATTTAGTGCTTGCAATATCTCAGCAGGGTATATTGTCACTATTGTGAATTTGTGCACAAGACTAGATTATAGCTTCGGTTATGAACATCTGGAATTATATTTCAGATTGAAGTAACCTTTTCACAGTCTAATTTTATAGTCTAGGAGGTATATCATTATGATGGCCTTAGTTTTTACCGTGGTATTTACAGTTGTTCTTGCTCTAGCTTATTTTGCACTTGCTAAGTTTGCAGATTACGCCTTTGATAAAGAATCTAGCAACCAGCAAAGTAGTTTCTGGTCTATCGTTCAGTAATTCATAATTTCATCTAGATATTTACAAGGACAGTTCATGAGTTTGAGCTGTCCTTTTTGTTACCAATCTATTACCAACCTTGCGCCTTAGCAAAGTGCTTGAGCGCCGTAATAGCATCATCTTTCGTAACAATATCACCAATCGCTTCCGCCTCACTCAAAAAGTTTAGGGATTGCGACACTTTACTACTAGGTTCTATGTTGAGCAATTCAATCACTTCAAGCCCATTGAGCAATGGCGCTTTTGGTGGTTGCTCTTCCATCAGTTTTAAAATAGTAGAAAGTGCCAAACGGTATCTTTGTCTTGTACCTTCTGTAGATAACTTACCTCTAGCTGCTTCCCTATCTGAAATCATCACTTGGAGTAAGTCAGGTAGTAGCTCACGGCGCTTATGTATAAAGCGTCGGGCAGACTTTTCGCTATTTGGTAGTTGGAGCATGTGGTAGCGAACTAGTTTAGTTGCTTTATCTATAATTTTGTTGCTGTATTGTAGTCTTCCTAGTACCTCTGCTGTTATTTCTGCACCAACTTTGTCGTGACCGTAGAAAGTTGCACGATTTTTAGCTTCGTTAAAAGCATAGCTAGCAGGTTTGCCAACATCATGAAAGAGTGTTGCTAAACGTGTTGCTAGGTCAACTTCTGGAAAACCTTGCACAAGTTGATTGAGTGCTTCAAAAGAGTGCTGTAGAACATCGAGGTGATGAAAGCCACCTTGTTGGAAATTTTTAGCTGGAACAAGTTCAGGTAAATAGATATCTAAAAGTCTAGTTTTGTCTAAAAGTTGCATGGCTTGTCCTGCTCTTGGGTTCATAAGCATTCTGCTTAGTTCTACTTGAACTCTTTCAGCAGCAGGCATACGGTCTTGTTCAAAGTTACTGATAGCATCAAGAGTATCTGTTTCTATATTAAATCCAAGAACACTTGCAAAACGAACAGCTCTTAGGCAGCGTAGTGGGTCGCTTTGAAGATTAGCATAGCTAACCATACGAATGATTTTGTTCTGCAAATCTTGTTGACCAGAAAAAGGGTCTACTAGTTTACCTTCGTGTGAGAGTGCCAGTGCATTGATTGTGAAATCTCGTTGAGCTAGATCTTGTTCTATGGCTGTTTCTAGTGGGGCGAAATCACGCTGTATGCCATCTTTTGGCATGACACGGTAGTGTTGGCGTTCTTCGTCTAAGGTTATCAGGGTTGCGTTTAATTGCTCAGCTAGGTCTGTGGCTGCTTGTTTTGGGTTTGGGGTGACTAGGTCGATGTCGTTGATGTTAGTGATAGGCTCGCCTAAAATCATGTCACGGACTGCACCACCTACGATGTAGCTGGAGGGTGGGATAGGACCTAAGAGTTCCCAATCCACCACTTGCCCCTTTTTACTTTTACCCTTCAAAAACCCAAACATAAGCCTACCCTACCTCAAAACCACTTCTGTAACTAACTCGTACTACGTGCTAACTGACTACGAATATACTGCCTCATTTCAACCAATTGTGGAAACTGATACATAAAACGAACCTTCTGATCAGCAATACTTTCACCCATAGGTTTCTCTTTCAAAACAAAAAAAGCAAAGGTATCAGCAATATCTTCACCAGGATTTGTAGCAGCATATTCAGACACAAAACGGTCTTGGTACTTATCGTAAAACTCTGCTGCATTGTCATAGTACTCTTCGTCTGTTTCAGCAAAGTTTACTGCTTTATCGTACTCACTATAGATATCTGACCAAAAGCGTTGATAGAACAAATTTATGTAGGACTTCGGATTAGCACAACCCTCGCCTGGGTAGTATGTACGGCAAGCCTTTTCTCCATCAGAGATTTCATCTTCGCTAACTTCAGAAGTATCTGGGGGAACTTGGTCATTTTCCAAAGTCAGAATATGTGCAAATTCATGAACAATCGTATGGATAAATTCTTTCTTACCAATCTTGCCACCAAGCTCACCCTCTAAGCCCGAATCCTCAATATCCATACTAATTAACCAATGCGTTTTATCGCTTTCCAAAGGTGCAACAAAAGCAAGTGTTTCACTAGGTCCATCTGTAAATACATGATATTCCTTAGTTTCTTCACGTATAAAATTCTTTGGAAGAATTTGACTTACAAAACTCCAGATTTCTTCATGGCGAGCATAGTTCGCATATTCAGAGCTTGCATTTGGGTCTGATTCAAGTAAGTTTATGTTTAGCTGTTCATCTATGCTATATCTGGCAATTGGAGGAAGTTCACCATCTTGTGATGCTTGACTGTGTCCTGCAAAGCTATCATCAAAATAGATATCTAAACCCTGATAAACCTCTTCAGATTTTACTTGACACTCTTCATCTGTTTCGCACTCTATATAACAGGTTTTTTCTTCAGGGTCATATTCTTCACCTGCTAAACAATCTTGTGCAGTCATGTCCCAGTCTTCTAACTCAACATAGTCATGGTCGGCATATAAATCATCAAGAATGGCATTGCATTCTTCTTCTGTTTCACAAGAAATATTTACATAGCAACTATCTGTTGCAGCGTCGTAGCTTTCACCGACAAAGCACTCGTCAGAAGTAACTTCATTTGCCCGAATTGCGCCAACATTGCTGTTGTAGTCTGGTGCAGAAAAATAGTTATATGAAGCTAGTGATAGAGCAATAAAAGCAGCAATGGTGATGAGGGTGACTAGGGGTTTGTTCATAGATTCAAGTATATCTTGACCATGATTCGCAAAGCAATTTAAAAAGCTTTAGGAGTATGTTCTCCTAAAGCTTGAATTTGAACAGGGTTTATCTAGTTTAAGCAATTAAAACGAATAACGATAGCCTATCGAGAAACGCTGAACAGGAGCAGGAAAAAAAGACATGCCTTCAGCATTAGTATTTCTAAAAAATATATTTGTTCCTGATTCAATTAAAACACCAGAACGATTGTTTATACCGATGTCAACACCAGTACTAGTAGCAAGACCGAATCCAAAGTCATTGTGCCAAGCTACACCAAGACCCGAATAAGCACCTAAACCGTTACTGTTAGGGAAAAAGCTAAGTAATTCTGCTTGGATACTTGTGTTACCTGAATATAAGTAATTAGCAAGCAGTCTTACATCCATATCTGTATTGGGAAAGTGATAGCCCAAGTGTGCATCAACAGAGCTGAAACCAATTCCAACGGCAAGCCATCCTCCAGATTTTGTCTTTATCTCGACAATCTCTTCTTGTTCTGTGCTTGTTTCAGTATCTGTACTAGTTTGTGCAAAAGTATAGGAAGTAAGTAATAGTAGTAGGGTTAAAATTACAAATAGTTGTTTCATGTAAAATACGGTAGCACAGTAAAAATGTCAAAACAAAAAATGCCCCACTTGATTGTATTGAGTGGGGCATTTTAGGAGTTCTTTCAACGGTTACATCTTTATACGTTCATTTTTAGGATCATAAAACGGTCTGAGTGATGCCTTAGCCTTAAAGCGCTCATCCGAAACCTCAATCTCAAACTCACCAGTTGTTAAATACTCTTTATTAACAATCCCACCATCAGTCCGAGTCACATAACCCATACCAAGCGATGTACCCACAGTATGACCAAACATGCCAGCAGTTAAGAAGCCTACAATCTCACCATTACGCACAATCGGCTCATTGTGGTAAAGCATCGGTGAATCTGCACCAGTGTCTTCCATCGCAAATTGAATCAAGCGCTTACTAAGCCCATCTGCTTTTTGCTTCACAAGCACATCTTTACCAAGGAAGTCATCTTTGTTGAAATCAACCGCAAAAGATAAACCAGCTTCTACAGGCGTATCTTCATCAGTGATGTCGTGCCCCCAGTGGCGATAGCCTTTTTCCATACGCAGTGAGTTCATAGCGTGGTAGCCGTAGTGCTTTAGACCAAGAGGCTCACCAACACCCACAATGCTGTCATAAATAGAAGGTGCAAATTCTGTCGGGATGTGAAGCTCCCAACCTAGCTCACCTACGTAGGTTATGCGGATAGCCCTCGCCATGCCGTAACCCATATCAATCTGCTTAGCTGTACCAAATGCAAACCCTTCATGCGACATATCTGCATCTGTTAACTGACTAAGTAGCTTTCTAGAGTTTGGACCCATGACACTAATCACTGCATTGGCAGAGGTAACATCCGTTAGGAATGCATGGTCACTAGGCTTAATATGCGACTCTATAAAGTTCATAGTACGAAGCTGCAACCCAACCCCATCAGTGATG
>CALDTA010000277.1:0-3251 GCA_937924455.1 uncultured Deinococcales bacterium | reverse complement strand
TGTTACAACCTTATTAGGCCAACGTCCTGAAGCATTTACAATAGCAATCATTTCTTCAGCAGTAGCCTTTTCTTCTTCATCTTTATAAAAGATAGCTGAACGATAGGCTGTGCCACGGTCGTTACCTTGCTGATTTAAGGTTGTTGGATTATGGATCTGAAAAAAGAAATCAAGAATACGCTTGTAGCTTGTTTGTTCAGCATCATAAGTGATTTTTAAAGCTTCAGCATGACCAGGATGATGTTGATAGGTTGGATTATCATTCTCACCACCTGTATAGCCACACTCAGTATCCAGAATGCCAACTTGTTGACGGATTAAATCTTCCAAACCCCAAAAACAGCCTCCTGCAAGGACAGTACTTACTTCTTTAGTCATCAGATATCAACTCCTTCGTTACAACAGTTTAACGCATAGTTTTCTCAAAGGCGAATGTGTTTACGAGGTAGTCAATGTAAGTCCAATGTAGGTCAAAGGAAGTCAATGAAAGGAAGTCAATGTAATACCGAAGTGAATCATGGATGTCATAGTCACAAACATAGCAAAGTTTCGTAATTTGTGTGCCCTTTGGTTCTAAAGGCAACTTTTTCTGCTGATTGATTATGACTTTTTTCTTTCAGTTTAGTATAAGTCAAAGGAAGTCAGTAGGTTACCTAATGGACATGTCTACTCCATATCAAGACAGTCATTTGCTTATGACTTTATCATCCGTAGAGTGTGATTGAACTAATAAGCTAAAAAGCTATTAATTCATGGGGTTTTACGTTAAAAGACCGCATGAATTATGTGATATTTCTCTACTTTTTAAAACCTATTCTTTGTGCAACTGCTTTATCCAACATTCGTTTGGGAAGCAGATTTGGAATAGTCCAGTTCATGAACTTTTCTGGTACAGGTGCGTAGCGCACTTTTGGATTTTTCGCTGTTAGTGCGGTCCAAATACTCTTAGCTATGACACTTGGTTCTAGACCTTGCCGTCCTCCATCAAGCACCAGTTTCTTGAAGTTTTCAAGGTATGGAAAGTAGGTACTATCTTCAAAGCCTGTTGTGCCTTTTGCTTCAGACTTATCCCAGATTGGTGTTTTGACATTGCCAGGTGCAACAATGATTACATCAATGCCATAGATTAGTAGTTCTCTACGCAGGCTTTCACTATAGCCTTCAAGTGCATGTTTAGAAGCAACATAAGGTGCGATGAATGGCATACCGTGTTTACCACTGCTAGAACTTATGTTGACAATTCGCCCTGCTGTACCATGCAAGTTAGGGTCTGTTCCAAGTAAAGGTGCAAATGCACAAATAAGATTGTGGATGGAAATCAGGTTGACTTCTAGCTGATGTCTGAGTGCATCAGCATCTAAATCAAGAAGTGGACCTTCAACTGCGATTCCTGCATTGTTTACCAGCCCGAACAGTTTTTGATTTTGACATCGCTGCAAATGTGTTCTAACGTTATCTGCGGCTTCGGCTATGCCAGCTTCATCTGTAACATCGAAAACTAAAGGCGTTACCTGTTGTCCAAACGTTTTGCTAAGTTTTTCAGCATCAGTAGTTTTTCTAACCGTAGCAAATACATGTAATCCTTTATTGATAAGGTAGTCAGTGGTTGCCCACCCAATTCCTGTAGAAGCACCTGTAATCACAACGGTTTTTTGGTTCATGGTATGAGTTTATCATGTAGGCAATATTTAATAGTTAAGTGCTACATATTGCATTGGTTATAGTTGCAGACTAATACCAATTCTGTTTATATCCGTAGTTTAGTGTTACTTCAAAACGAGATTATCTCGGTGGATGGCTTCGTCATAATCCTTGTAACCAAGTATGTCTCTGATTTTGTTACTTTTCAGCCCTTTGATTTTATCAAGCGCCTCGCTTGAATAATTGCTCATACCTTTGGCTATGATAGTGTCGTTAACCAAGACTTCGATAGCATCACCAAAGACAAAGTTTCCTGTAACGTCTTGGATACCACTTGAGAGTAGGCTTTTGCCTGTTTTTAAAGCTTGTAAGGCACCTTCGTCGATAGTGATTGAACCTTTTGAATTTAGCTGTCCAATCCAAGCTTTTCTAGCAGGCTGTTGATTGTTTGCGATGATGCGTGTGCCAAGCTCAGAGGCGTCTAGATTGGAATTGGCTAATTGCTCGAGCCCTTCTCCACCACCACTCATGATTATGGTATCAATGCCAGCCTCCGCAGCAATTTTTGCAGCAGTTAGTTTGGTAACCATCCCGCCTGTACCTCGACTACTCCCAGCATTTCCAGCTAAGTGTTCTACTTGGCTTATATCTTCAACGATTTTAATTCGTTTAGCACTTTTGTCGTGACGAGGGTCTGCTGTGTAGAGACCATCAACATCTGTCAGGATGATTAAGATATCAGCATCCATGAGATAGGCTACCCAAGCTGAAATTGTATCGTTATCGCCAAACTTTATTTCTGAGGTTGTGATGCTGTCATTTTCATTGATAATGGGAATGGTATTGAATTTTAGACTTGCTTCTAAAGCATTTTTAGCATTGACGTAGCGTTCACGCTCTTGTATGTCGGAGGATGTTAGGAGAAGTTGTGCTACGGGGAGAGGAGCAAAGGCTCGAGCCCAGTCAAGCATAAGCAACGCTTGTCCAACAGCAGCAGCAGCTTGTTTTTCAGGCATGGTTAGCGGTAGCTCTAAACCTAATCGTTCTCGCCCAATAGCCCCTGCACCAGAAGAAACAATACTAACCTTACAAGCAAATTTGTTTTGCAGGATTTGTACGCCTCGTGCCAGCGCCCACATTTTTTGGGGCTGTATACTACCGTTTTTATCCGTCAGGCTACTAGTTCCTACCTTAACTACAATTCGCTTGATTTTTTTATCACTACTATTGGATTTAGAGGTTTCGTTGTTTCCCATAATAAAAGGCTCAAATGATTTTACTTATTGTATATCGCTAACACTTGTAAACACTAGAACTTGTTAGCCAATTATCAAACACTATAAAAATATAAAGAGCCTACCAGCATAATGTGGAAGGCTTTTTAGATATATCTACTCAGATATATCTACTCAGATATAGCGTTTCCACGTAATGTTGACCCATGCTAAATGAGTTCGTTCCTACTCGCACTGTGTGGTTTTCACAGACATCTGCATCGCCGATTAACTGACTTATACTAAACTGAAAGATGAATGTCATAAAGATATAGTCGCAAAGATTGCGAAATAACCGAAGGATAAAGGCTTGAAAACCTTGTGTATTGACTGGGA
>CALDTA010000276.1:0-2593 GCA_937924455.1 uncultured Deinococcales bacterium | reverse complement strand
GGAGAGCTGGCTACTTTGACGAATGTCTATAAGGCTTCCCTTGTGGCTATGATGGCTGGTTCAGATTTTATCAAAACATCAACTGGTAAAGAACCTGTGAACGCAACATTGCCAGTGAGCTTGGTGATGGTACGTGCTATTCGCCAGTATCTTGAAGTGACTGATTACAAGGTTGGCTTTAAACCTGCTGGGGGTATTCGTACAGCAAAGGACGCAATCAATTGGTTAGTGCTGATGAAAGAGGAACTAGGTCGGGAATGGCTCGAGCCAACCCTATTTCGCTACGGAGCGAGTAGTTTACTTACAGATATTGAAAGACAGTTAGAACACTATGTAACTGGACGCTATTCTGCTAACCACCGACACCCTATGGGGTGATGTTAGTTGGGATGATGTTAGCTGAGATGATATTAGCTAATAGGTTAAGGCGTATAGCGGTTAATATACAAAACAAAAACCTTCGATAAAATAACGATTTTTAAAGAATTAGTAACATTTCCTATCGACACACTTACCACTTTCTAAGAAACCCTCTTTAAACTGTAAGAAGCCTGTAATGGCTACCTTCAAGGTAGCTAATATATGCTTTACGTTTTACATGTTTGTATTCTTGCTTTTAATACCAATTCTGCTTAATTCGCTAATTAAGTGGAAGTGTTAAAAAATCAAGGAATTGAATCGTGTTGCGGAATAAACTAACGCACCTGACGATTCAAGCTGGTCACTTTATTAACGACATCGTCATTAACGACATTGTCGGACTCGGTATAAGAATTTTAATCTTTAGGTTATATAGTTATTTAAGGTTTTGTTTTTTAGTTGTGGTGTTTACGTCTATAAACACGCCCTTAAGCTAAGGTGGAGTATGAAGGATGGGAATTACATGCTGCGTCTAAAATTTGTTTTTTTTAAGAAAATACTTTTAGCGTTGATATTTATAGCAATTATAGCAATATGTGCAACTGCGTTTGCAAAGACACGTATAGATTACTGGTACTCGCTGGCTCGAGCTGGTGAACCTTTAGAACAAATTGTTGCTGATTTTAATGCCTCACAAAATGACTACGAAATCGTAGCGACTTTTGCAGGGGCATACGAAGACTCGAGCACAAAGCTCATAGCTGCGTTGGGGAGTAATTCTCAGCCCGTTCTCTATGATGCTGAAGTGACCGTTTTTGGCTATTTGGCAAATGAAGGCGCACTAGCAGACCTAAGCCCATTTCTAGGTGAAATCTCAGAAGATGTTATCGAAGATGTTTACCCGCAACTGTGGGGCTATGGTGATTTAGACGGTGCTCGCTATGGCTTGCCTTACAGTATGTCTATACCGATTCTTATTTTTAATGCAACTGCTTTTGAACAACGGGGTGTAATTGCACCACTAACATGGGATGACTTTGAAGATGTCGCAGGGAAAATGAGCACACGTAAAACACGTGGCTTTATCAATATCACTGCTTCCTTTATCTTCGAAACTTTAGTCAATGCCAGAGGTGGTCAAATCGTAACTGCGGATGGCAAGCCTGATTTTACCAACCCTGTTGCAATCGAGGCGCTTGAAATGCTCAAGCGTATGTCAAAAAATCGCCATAGTACCAATCGTAATTTTGGTGAAGTTGAAGTTGCACTTATCGATTTTGCTAGAACCAAAGGCATGATGGGTATAGCCAGTAGTTCTTTTTTCGATAGAAAAGAAGACTTTGATATTCCTTTTGAACTTGGCATTGGTGCAATACCGCTTTCTGAAAGTGGAACACTTCCGCTGATGGAATCCCAGCTTGTTGTTATAGATGGGGCTAGCGAAGCACAAAAACAAGGCGCACTTGCTTTCTGGGAATATATGATGACACCAGAAGTGAATGCTAATTGGGTAAAAGAAACCTTTTATCTACCTACACGCCAAGCAACTACAGAATTATTAGAACCTTGGCTTGTAGAAAGTCCAGATAGACAAATTATTGTTGATCAAATAGCTGTTGGACAAAAACGTCCGCTTATTGGCAATTATGCAATTTGGCAAAGCTTTCTTGAAGAAGGTTTAGAAAAAGCACTTAAAGGTAATTGGGATGCTAGCAAGGCTTTGGAAGAGGCACAGCAGCGAGCTGAGAACGCTCAATAGGTAGGCATCACACCCATTTGGGAGGATTTCGCCTTTGGACGGGAATTGCTCAAAAGATTTCTACTGTATAGTTTGTTCATGAAAAAAGGCATTTCCTTGTTTAAGAGGAAATGCCTTTTCGTAGCGTGGTGCTGTGCCCACGGATTTTTGCGAATGGTTTACAGCAATGGGATGTGCTTGGTTAGTTATTTACCTTGTATACTTCGCTATAAATGGGCACAGCCCATGTTACAAAGTAGCTCGTTAATTTCATATTTTAGAAAAAAGGCACTTCCTCGTTAAGGGGAAATGCCTTTTCGTAGCGTGGTGCTGTGCCCACGGATTTTTGCGAATGGTATGGGATGTGCTTGGTTAGTTATTTACTTGTATACTTCACTATAAATAGGTACAGCCCATGCTTGTAGCTTGCTTAAAGGTAATTGGGATGCTAGCAGGGCTTTGGAAGAGGCACAACAGCGAGCTGAGAATGCTCAG